>CALPVI020000030.1 GCA_943326975.2 Actinomyces viscosus
GTCAAAAATCAACAACTACAATAACACAATTAGACAAAAACAATACTCCTGGAATGAACTCAATTGTAAGTTCCACTCCTAAAAACTTGTTTTATGATGTTGATATTCAAACAAATCCCAATGGTAATACTGGCCCTTTGAATTTCATAGAATCTACAAGTAAATTAACTGTTTTTGCTGATTTAGATTTACCTCTTGAAGGATATGCTTACTGATTTCAAATGAAAGATACGCTTCCATTTGGTATGTCTAATAGTCCTGAAGAAATACAATCTGTTCTAATTAGAATTAACTCAACGAATGGATTTCCTATTAGCTTTTCAGCAAATGTATCCTTCTTAGATTCAAATAATGTAAAGTTATTTGATGTTTTCACATCTCCTGAAACAGTTTTAAAAGCTGCACCTGTAAATAGTTCTGGACGTGTCACAAAAAGTGTAAATAAAATTACAGATATTGAGATTCCTAAATCTAAAATCAATCAATTGGATAATGTAAAAAAAATTGTAGTAATTGGAACAGCTGCTACCACAGAGCCACAATTAACAAATGTAAAAATTTATGACAATTATAAATTAACATTAAAATTAGGTGTGAAAGTTGTTCTTAAAAAAGATTTTTAAAAAAGTAAAAGATGAATTTATCTACCATAAAAACAAAAAATATTTTATTGCTATTATTCTTTATTTCAAGTATATATAATATTTCAACAGCACAACAGAACTTTACACTTTATGGTTTAAAAGAAACCTCACAAGCGTACAATTTAAACCCAGGTTTTAGACAAAAAAATAGAGTTTACATAAGTTTACCATTAGGTTTTCAAAACATTTATTTAAATCATAGTGGATTCACTTTAAACAACTTACTTCAAAAAGGTTCAAATGATTCATTATATATAAATCCTGAAAATGCGATCAATAAAATGGCTAAATTGAATTTCATCAATCTTGAAAGTTACAATCAGATTTTGGGATTTGGATTTAAATTCAAAAAGAATAATTTTATTTCTTTTAATGTTGCAAATAGACTAAGAACAAATTTTTCATATCCACAAGATTTATTCAAATTGATCAGTCAAGGAAATGGCTCATCTGATTTTTTAGGAAAAAGGGCATCGTTAGATGGCTTAGCAATAGACGCTTCATCATATATAGAATATGCATTGGGGTACAATAGAAATGTAAATAAAAAACTAACTGTTGGAGGTCGTGTAAAACTACTTTCTGGAGTTGCAAATATTCATACAACAAAAAGTAAACTAGGACTATATACTGATCCAACAACGTTTGATATTACAATCGATGGTGCGATGGCAGTGAACACTTCCAATATTTATCCGTTCATCGACACTAATAATTCAAACAACAATTTTAACATTGTCCCTTATTTAACAAATTTCAAAAACTTAGGTCTTGGACTTGATTTAGGTGGAAGTTACAAATTAACGGATAAAATTAATTTGAGTGCTAGCGTTTTAGATTTAGGTTTTATAACATGGAAATCAAATACTAAAAATTATCAATCAAAAGAAGTAAATTATACATTCAAAGGCGTTGATTTCAATAAAATCTTTTCTGACACAACTTACAACATAGGAAAAGATTTACAAGATACTACCTCAACTATCTTCTCTCAAGAAAATAATACCGATAAATATAGAACTTCACTTCACTCAAAATTTTATTTGGGAGGATCTTATGCTTTCACAAAATGGCTTAATACAAGCTTTACAATGTCTAATGAATTCAATCGAACTCGTTATAGAGCAGGTATAGCAATTGCAGCAAATATTACATTAAGAAATTGGTTAGCAGCAAGTATTAATTATTCAATGTACGGAAGAGCATATAACAACATTGGTTTTGGATTAAGTTTAAAAGGTGGTCCAATTCAATTTTTTGTAATGTCTGACAATGTTCTTGCATTTATAAATCCTGCAAATGCTAAAAATGTTCATATCTCTACAGGTCTTAATTTTATTATCGGACCATTAAAAGATAAGGATGAGGATGGTATAAAAGACAAAAGAGATCATTGTCCAGAATTACCAGGTGAAGAAAAGTACAAAGGATGTCCAGATAAAGATGCAGATGGTGTGATTGATACAGAAGATGAATGTCCTGATTTAGCAGGTTTAATTTTCTTAAAAGGCTGTCCAGACAAAGACAAAGATAGTATTGCCGACAAAGATGACGATTGTCCTGAAATTGCAGGATTAAGAAAATTCAAAGGTTGTCCAGATAAAGACAACGATAGTATAATCGACTCTAAAGACGAATGTCCTGAAATAGCCGGTTTAATTGCTTTCAATGGTTGTCCTGATACTGATGGTGATGGAATTAAAGATAGCGAAGATGCTTGTCCTGAAGTTTCAGGCACACTTGTTAACCAAGGTTGTCCTGATTCAGATAATGATGGTGTTTTAGACGCAGTTGACAATTGTATTACAGTTGCAGGCCCGAAAGAAAACAATGGTTGTCCTTGGCCTGATACTGATGCAGACGGATTATTAGATAAAGATGATAAGTGCCCTTATTTGGCTGGTCCAATCAAAAATCAAGGTTGTCCATATCAAGATACAGACGAAGATGGTATACTTGATGATGCAGATAAATGTCCAACAGTGAAAGGTGTTTTAGAAAATAATGGTTGTCCTAAAATTGAAGAGGCAGAAAAAGAAATTTTAAAAACTGCTTTTGATAACTTAGAATTCAACACTGGAAATGCTGTAATAAAGGAAACATCTTTTGCATCATTAGATGATTTAGCAAGTCTTTTGATTAAAAAGAAAGAATGGAAATTACAAATTTCCGGACATACAGATAATGTAGGAAATGATCAAGCAAATCTTGTTCTTTCAAAAAAACGTTCAGAAGCAGTTAAGCTATATTTAACAAGTAAAGGAGTTGATACTGCTAGAATAAGTGCTTTATTCTTTGGTGAAACACAACCGCTAACAACAAATGATACTGAAGATGGTCGTAGAAAAAACAGACGTGTTGAAATGACCGTCGTTTTTCAATAAAAGTTAAAAGTCGGTAAAATTTTACCGACTTTCTTTTGTCTTTTACTTTAATAGCAAGAATTAATATATTTTTGTGATATGAAAGAGATTACAAGATTAAACAGGTATATTTTAAGTATTCTATCAGGTTTTATACTTTTCATTTCCTTTCCATATACAGGAAGTTTAACTTTTCTTTCATTTTTTGCTTGGATTCCCTTATTAATTGTTGAGCAATATATCACTTCAAAAAAATATAGATCTTCAAAAATATACATTCATGCTTTTATAGCATTCTTTATCTATAATTTAGGTTCAACCTGGTGGATTTGGAATGCAAGTGAAGGTGGAGCCATTTTTGCCATTGTCTTAAATGCACTAATAATGGCATTCGTTTTTTATATCTACCATATCGTAAAAAAAACATTAGCTCCATCAACAGGAACATATCTTTTACCAATTTTTTGGATTGCTTTTGAATTTATACATTACCATTGGGAATTATCTTACCCTTGGTTAAATCTTGGAAATGTATTTTCTATTTTGCCAGAAACAGTTCAATGGTACTCTATTACAGGAGTTTTAGGTGGTACTTTATGGATATTGATTACAAATATTTTACTCTTCAATTTTTTATACAGAACATTTATAACTCAGCACAATTGGAAAAAAGAAGTTAAATTTATAGTAGCAGGAATTAGTAGTCTCATAATACCCGTAATTATATCTTTGTATATATATTCAAACTACAAAGAAGAAAAAAATCCAATCGAAATTGTTGCAATTCAACCTAATGTAGACCCATACAATGAAAAATTTTACACTGATTTACATTCTCAACTCGATAAATTATTTGATGAAGCCGATAAAAAAATAACAAAAAATACAGACTTTGTTTTAGCACCTGAAACAGCTATTAGTAGCACTTTTTATGAAGAGGAAACAAAACAATTACCCTTTTATCAATATATAAATGAACGTACTATAAACTGGGGAAAAACGCTTTTATTAACAGGTGCATCAACTGCACGATTTTTTACATACAAAAACTCTCACGCATCACTTCCTGTCACAGGAGGACCTGGATTTATAGAATACTATAATTCTTCATTGTTAATTAACAATTTTAAACAACCTGTATTCATTCATAAATCTAAATTAGTTTTAGGTGTAGAAAAAATACCATTTTCAAGATGGATTCCTTGGTTAGAAGAATTATCAATAAAAAACGGAGGAACTTCAGGTACGTTAGGAATTGAAAAAGAACCTAAAAATTACATAACTAAGACTTGCACATTTGGACCATGTATCTGTTATGAATCTATTTATGGTGAATTCATTGCTAAACAATGTAAAAAAGGAAATGAAGCTCTTTTTATTATTACAAATGACGGATGGTGGGGTGATACTCCTGGATACAAACAACACGCAAGTTTTGCTCGTTTAAGGGCTATTGAAAACAGAAGAAGTATTGCACGTTCCGCAAACACAGGAATAAGTTGCTTTATCAATCAACGCGGAGATGTATCTCAAGCTACTAAATGGTGGGTGCCAACAGCAATTAATGGAGTAATAAACAAAAATAGAAAAACTACTTTTTACACTGAAAATGGTGATTTAATTGGTGAAACGCTGGCAATAATGTCTGTTTTACTTTTAGGTTTTGGCTTATTCAAAAAAACAAAAAAATTGATTGGGAAATAAATTCCCAACCAATACTATTCTATTACAACAATAAAAATTTATATCGTTGAATTGTATTTTCTAAACCAAAGTACAATGCATCTGAGATCAAAGCATGACCTATCGAAACTTCTAATAATTCAGGAATTTGTGATTTAAAAAACTTCAAATTTTCTAAACTTAAATCATGACCTGCATTTATTCCTAAACCTAATTCAGTTGCTAATTTTGCTGCTGCAACATACTCTTTAATCGCTTTTTCAGGATTTAAAGGGAATTCTTCTGCAAACGGTCCTGTGTAAAACTCAATTCGGTCAACACCTGACTTTGCTGCAAACTCAATATTTTCTAAATTGGTATCTATAAAAATTGAACTTCTTACTCCTTGCTCTTTAAATTGTTGAACTAAATCAGTTAACAAAGATAGATTTGATTTGGTATCCCAGCCTGCATTTGAAGTTAACACATGAGGTGGATCAGGAACCAATGTCGCTTGTGCTGGTCTAATTTCATTGATAATTTTCAAAAAACGTTGATCTGGATAACCTTCAATATTAAATTCTGTTTTAACAATTTTTGACAAATCATATACATCTTGAGTGGTGATATGTCTTTCATCGGGTCTTGGATGAACCGTAATTCCCTCTGCTCCAAAACGTTCACAGTCAATCGCAACTTGAACAACATTTGGAGTATTCCCCCCTCTTGCATTTCTAATTGTTGCTATTTTATTAATATTAACACTTAACTTTGTCATAAAATCGAGTTTTTTCCGTTTCAAAAGTACATACTTAGCGAGTAATTTACTAATTTGGCAACAACAATGAGAGCAATAGAATTAATAACAGAAGAGATTCCTCCGCTAACTCACACAGATACAGGTGAAAAAGCATTAAGATGGATGGACGAATTTAAAGTTTCGCATTTACCTGTCTTAAAAAATGGCAACTTTGTTGGAGTCATTTCAGAATCAGATATAATGGATAAAATGGATGTTGATCAAACACTTGATGTTTTGTTCGATCATCTACCACGCCCATATGTATATGCCAACGCTCACATTTATGAAGTTTTGGCTAAAATTTCAGAACATAAACTAACAATTTTACCTATTTTAGGCGAGAATGATCAATATTTGGGTTGTACTACAATTCATCATCTTATTACTCAAATAGCAAATACTGGAAGTATTAAAGAAACAGGAGGTATTATTGTACTGGAAGTAAATAGAATTGATTATTCAATGGCACAAATTGCGCAAATTGTTGAAAGTAATAGCGCTAAAATTTTAAGTTCTTACATCATGTCTTCTCCTGATTCAAATAAATTAGAAGTAACTTTAAAGATTAATTTAATTGAATTAGATAGAATTATACGTACGTTCGAAAGATATGACTATACAATAAAAGCATCTTATCAAAAAAGTAATGGCGATGATGATATTCAATTTCGATTTGATGCATTGATGAATTATCTCAATCTCTAATGTATGAATGTTGCAATCTACGGTAGAAAATTAAATAAACAGAATTCAACACACTTTTTAGAATTCCTAAAAATTTTAGAAAATTTTGGTTGGAACCCTATAATAGAGCGCGATTTAAAAGATCAATTAGTCAAAAAAATTGGTATATCTGATAAATATGATGAATTCCATTCAAGCGAGGAATTTAAATCAGGTATTGATCTTGCTTTTAGCATTGGTGGTGATGGAACATTCATAAAAACAGTAAGTTACATCCGAGACTCTGGCGTCCCTATTCTTGGAATTAACAATGGTCGTTTAGGTTTTTTAGCAAATATTTCTACTGATCAATTAGAAGAAACAATGGATTTGGTTAAAAATAAACAATATGATTACCAAAAACGTTCTTTATTAAAGGTTGAAACAGAAAGAAATATTTTTGGTGATAACAATATTGCTCTTAATGAAGTTTCTCTTCATAAAAAAGATACTGCCTCAATGATTACTGTACATGTTTCATTAGACGATAAATACCTAAATTCTTATTGGGCAGATGGTTTGATTGTCGGAACACCAACAGGATCAACAGCTTACAATTTAAGTTGCGGAGGTCCAATTGTAACTCCCGGTTGTCAAATACACTTACTAACTCCTATTGCACCACATAATTTAAATGTGAGACCAATGGTTGTTCCCGATCATTTACCGATTAAATTAAGTGTTGAAGGACGTGAAAGAAAATACCTAATTAGTATCGACGGAACTTCGCTTAATATTTCTCAAGGAGAAGAAGTTAGAGTTGTAAAAGCCGATTTTATGATTAATGTAATCAAATTTGAAGACAACAACTTTTTAGATACTATACGAAATAAAATGCTCTGGGGTATAGACAAACGAAATTAAGAATGGTATTATTTTTGAATAACAAATAAAAACAACTCAAATAAATATGAAAAATAAATTAATTGCTACAATTTCAATTTTTATTTCTTTATTCAGTTTTGCCTCAAAACTTGAAGAAAAACCAAAACACCCAAATTTAGAACCAGGTATTTACGCAGAGTTCAATACAAACAAAGGAATTATACTTTGCAAATTAGAATATCAAAAAACACCCATGACGGTAGCCAATTTTGTTGGTCTTGCAGAAGGGAACTTTGTCGTTCATGATACAATAAAATATGTGACACCATTTTATAATGGATTAAAATTTCATCGTGTTATTGCAAAATTCATGATACAAGGAGGTGATCCTGAAGGAAATGGTTCTGGAGGTCCTAAACATAAATTCTATGATGAAATCGTACCTGAATTAAAACATAATTCTGCTGGTATTTTATCAATGGCAAATTCTGGACCTGCAACTAATGGAAGTCAATTTTTCATTACACACAATGAAACTCCATGGTTAGATGGAAAACATACCGTATTTGGCCATGTAATAGAAGGTCAAAGTGTAGTTGATGCTATTACGCAAAATGACTCTATGAAAACTGTTAAAATAATACGTATTGGTAAAGAGGCGAAACAATGGAATGCTTCAACAGCATTCAAGGAAACATACAATAAAATCAAAGCAGCAGATGATGAAAAAAATGCCTTGATGAATAAAATAGCTAACATGTCAGATGATCAATATAAAAAATACATGTTTGAAGAAGTCTTAAAAAAATATCCGAACGCTCAACAATCATCTTCTGGATTGGTTTACATAATTGAAAATCCTGGAGTTGACCCTAAAGCAAAACAAGGAGATTCTTTATCATTGCATTATAGAGGTACATTCAGAGCAGATGAAAAACAATTTGATGCTTCATACGATAGAGGAGCTCCAATGGATTTTATATACAAAACTAATCGCATGATACCGGGATTTGAAGAAGGAATCGCATTTTTAGGTAAAGGTGGTAAAGCTAAACTTATCATACCTTATTATCAAGCTTATGGAAAACAAGGTAGACCAGGAGCCATCCCTCCGTTTTCTGACTTAGTATTTGATATTGAATTAGTCAATTTAAAATAAGTTAAAAACTCTCAAAAACAAAAAAGCTCGAAATAAATTTCGAGCTTTTTTTGAAACTAAAATTTTATTATTGTACTACTGGACAACTTGGCTGACTACCCATTTTAAAACATAAAGTTACGCCATAAAAAACATACCAATCTTTCGTTGATGTTGTTCCTCTTTTTCCGTATGGATTTTTATCTAAACTCTGATTCGATCTTTGTTTTGCCCATTCACCATTTTCTTTTCCTAACTTCACTGCATCAACATAGACATCATTTCTAACATCATCTAAATAATCTGTAAATGTTTTTCTAAAACCAAATTCAAAATTCATTGTTCCAAATTTCCATAAAGTTAATTTTGCTCCCATTCCCATTGGAACGCAAAACTGCACTAAACTATATTTTGAATCTGGTGACAAATTAGTGCCTTGACCTTCAGTGCCTAATGGCTGTAATTTCATCTCTACACCATTAAACTTACCAATTGGATCCATATGAAAAAAACCTGCCTGGGCAATAAAATAAAACGTCCCCTTGTAACGACTATGTCCAATTTGAAACGGAAAGTAATTGAACTCAAACCCACCTGCAAATTCAATAATATCCGATCTAAAATTTAAATTTCTATTAATGATTACTGGTACGTCCGCAGTTTTATCATCCGCTGAAACAGACCCATAAGTTAGATTAAAACGCAATGACGTCCTAGAATGTATGTTATAACGATACATTAAACCACCAGCAACGTGAGAATTCTTAAATTGTTTGTAGGGATTCAAATCTCCTATATAATAGGAACCACCTCCAAAAAAACCAATTTCAGATCTTGAATAGGGTGTATTTTTTTGAGCATTTAACAAAATGAAATTAAATACAGTCAAAAAAACAATTAAGTATTTTTTCATTGTCATATTTTGAATGAATGAACGCAAATTTATCTAATTTATTGTATTTTTCTTAATTATACTCCTTTTAAATGAAGATTTAGTTTCCAAAAAACATAGCAGAACTACATATTAACAGATTTTTATTTTCTTAACAGATTTTATTTTTAATTTTGTTCAAAAGAATAAATAATGAAAAATAAACAATTACTACAAATAGCTCAAGATTTTGGGACTCCGACGTATGTCTATGATGCAAATACAATAAAAAGACAATACAAAAAGTTGAAAAATGCATTTGATGGAATTGATGTAAAACTTCATTATGCTTTGAAAGCACTTAATAACGTAAACATTCTTCGATTGTTAAAAAATGAAGGTGCAGGATTAGATGCTGTATCTATAGAGGAAATTCATTTAGGCATTAGAGCCGGTTTCGAACCGTCTGAAATAATGTATACACCTAATTGTGTTAACTTCTCAGAAATAGAAGAAGCCATAGAAATAGGAGTACATGTTAATATTGATAATCTTTCTTCTTTAGAAAAATTTGGTAATAAATACGGAAACTCTATTCCTTGTTGTGTTAGAATCAATCCACACATTATGGCTGGAGGAAATAGTAACATTTCTGTCGGTCATATTGATTCAAAATTTGGAATTTCTATTTATCAATTGAAACATGTAGTTCGAATTGCGAAAAATTACAATATTGTAATTAATGGTCTACATATGCATACAGGAAGTGATATATTAGATCCAGATGTATTCATTAGAGGTGCAGAATTATTATATGAAGCCGCTATTGAGTTCCCTAATTTAAATTTTCTTGATTTTGGAAGTGGATTTAAAGTACCTTATAAAGAAGGCGATATAATTACAGACATTGAATTAATTGGAAAAAAAATTGCTGATTCATTTCGAGGATTCTGTAAATTATATGGTAAAGAATTGGAATTATGGTTTGAACCAGGGAAATATATTGTAAGCGAAAGTGGTCGTTTATTAGTAACTACAAACTTGATTAAACAAACTACATCAACTGTTTTTGCAGGCGTAAACAGTGGTCAAAATCATTTAATTCGACCGATGTTCTATAATGCCTATCATAAAATAGAAAATATTAGTAATCCTGACGGACAACCTAAACTATATTCAATTGTAGGATATATTTGTGAAAGTGACACTTTGGGTTTTGATAGAATGATACCTGAAATTAGAGAAAATGATATTCTGTCTATTCATAATGCAGGAGCTTATGGTTTTTCAATGAGCAATCAATACAATGCAAGATTAAGGCCTGCCGAAGTATTGATTTTAGATGACAAATCATTTTTAATTCGAAAAAGAGAAACTTTAGAAGACATTTATCGAAACGAGGTTGAAATTGAATTATAATCGAAAAGCTAAAATTGGATTTATTCGATTTAAAATCATTAAATTCGCAAGAATATTTTAATAGAAGAATGACGCCAAAGTTTCATACTCTTACAATTTCTGATATCAGAAAAGAAACAGAAGATACTGTTTCAATTGCTTTTGAAATCCCAAATGATTTAAAAGAATTTTATACATATAAGCCTGGACAATATTTAACATTAAAGGCGATAATTAATGGTGAAGACACAAGACGATCTTACTCGCTTTGTTCTTCACCTTTAGAAAATGAATGGAGAGTTGCTGTTAAACAAATAGAAAACGGAAAATTCTCAACATTTGCAAACAACGAATTAAAAGTAGGACAAGCATTGGAAGTAATGACTCCTTCAGGAAACTTTCATGCAGTTGTAAATCCAGAGAATAAAAAATCATACGTTCTTTTTGCTGCAGGAAGTGGAATAACTCCTATTTTTTCTATTGCAAAAACAATTTTAAATCAAGAGCCAAACAGTGATGTTACTCTATTTTATGGTAATAAAGGTTTTTTATCAATTATCTTTAGAGAAGAAATTGAAGGATTAAAAAACACATTCATGGATCGTTTACGAATCGTACATGTACTATCTCGTGAAAGTCTA
>CALPVI020000031.1 GCA_943326975.2 Actinomyces viscosus
ACATTCTCAGGTAAAATCAATTTATCATCATTGTCTTTTTGGTATTTACTTACAAATGACCCACCAAAAGTAATATCAAATTTTTTCTCTTTTAAGAAGGAAATAACTTCATTTAAATGAATTTCACCATCTATTCCCCTAATCAATCCTTCAGATAGTTCAACTTTACCATTTGTAAAAGATTGTCTCTGGTAACCATATACACTTTTAAAAACTAATCCTGGCTTAGGACGAACAATTAAGCGCATTCCATCCATTGCATTATCATACCCAAGCGCTCTATCTTCATAAATACGAAGAAGAGAACCTGAACCAAATTGCTCATAAAAATTACCTACAGTTACATCTACTAACTGATTAGAATAACCAATATACCTCATTCCTAGTCCTGTTCCGGAAAAAACATCAGGATATCCATTAATGTGTGGTGCATAAGATTCAAATCTTCCTCCTGCTTTAAAACCTTTATGGGTATAAAAAACATTCATGTAGGTATTCATTAAACCTTTTTGAGGAGGTAAAGTTGCTCCTATTAAAGAATCTGCTCTTAAATATTGAAATGTAGTTTCAATATTACCTGTAATATTACCTTTATCTTCTTGAGAAGATGCAAACAATGTAATAGAAATAAAGCAAATCGAAATAATCTTTTTTAACATGTAGTTACAGTTCTTTTTATTAATCTATTTAATTGCTATTTTTTTAATTTCTTCGTAAAGTTTATCTTCATCTCCAGCAACATAGTTATTGTGATTATAAACAATTATTCCATTTGTATCAACTAAAAATGTATGAGGCACATTATTCACCCCCATAGCGCGTTTAAAATCTCCATTTGGATCCATTAAAACCAAATATTCCCAACCTTTACCATCTACATAAATAGGAACAGATGTTGCAGTTTTAGAATCATCAATTGAAACTGCTACTAAATTCACTCCTGTTTCCGCTTGCCAATCAGAATATAATTCATGAATAGTATTCAATTCCTTTTTGCATGGTGAACACCATGTAGCCCAAAAACTAATTACTACAGGACCTTTAAACCCTAATTCAGCTGTATTGACAGATTTACCATCAACTGTTTTTAATTGAACTGAAGGAACTTTTTTGTTGTCTAATAAATGAGTTTCCGTTTGAGAAAAAGTAATACTAGTAAAAATCAAACCTAGAAATAAACACGCCAATTTTTTCATCTTGTTATTTTGGATATTGTTTAAAAAAATAATTTCAAAAATCTTGCCGTTTCAAAGATAAACTAAAATTAAAACTTAAAATAAAAAAAAAAGGATTTAGTAGTTGAACTCCTAAATATACAAAAAAACATAAATATGTAAATAACAATATGATTTACAGAAATATAAATAACTAAACTATTGAAATCATAAAAAAATTATTAGAAAAGTATTTTTGAATCAATTAAATGAAAATTACTTTATTTTTACTATATTTGTTATAACTGATATTTTACACAATAGTATATGGCAAAATTTCTACTTATTGTTTTCTTGTTTTCTTTTACTTTAATTTCTTTTTCGCAAGATGGAATTACGATTAAAGTTCATGGAAATAATACTGATTATTCATCTAATCAAGGTACTTATATTATTAACGCTACACAAGCTGACTTAGTTGGTGGGAAATTAGTTATTGATTTAGAAGTAGGTAATAATACTGCTTACGCTCAGAACTGGAATGTTACTAGATTAAAAGCAAATGACGTTCCTTCGGGATGGATTGATAATATGTGCCTTACTCCTGGAGTTTGTTATGACCCAAGTAATTTAAATCCTTGGACAACAACCAATACGTTACCAGTAGCTGTAAGTGGTACTGCTCAAATTTTATTTGATATTAAACCTAATAGTTATACCGCAAGTAATTATATTTTATTTTTAGGGGATGGGAATGGTAATTATGAAGATTCCATTAAAATTCAAGTAAATTATGCATTAGGAATTAAAGAAAATAAACAAACTACTTCTTTCTCAATGTATCCAAATCCAGCAAATGAAAATTTAATTATCAATATACCGAACATTGATAAAGGTCATTTGAAAATTGTTGATTTATTAGGTAATACTGTTCTCACAGAAACAATTGATTCAAATTCAAAAATTGATGTTTCTGAATTTAAAAATGGTATTTACTTCATCATTGTTGATGCGGAAGGAGTCAAATTTGCTAATAGAAAATTAGTAGTGAAACACTAATTAAATTTTTATATTTTTTCAAAGAGGTCATAAATTATGACCTCTTTTTTATTTTAGTTACCTTTGATTGAATTTTTAAGACTTGCATTCATTATCAAAAACATATCATCTTGCTTTATTCGCTGCTATAAAAGCTTCAGAAAAAATAATGGAGATTTATGCAATAGATTTTAATTCGGAATTAAAAAAGGATGGATCACCTGTAACCGAAGCTGATTTAGCATCTTCAGCAATCATTTCTGAAGTTTTATCAATTACAGATATTCCCATTTTAGGTGAAGAAACTGAACATCAAGATTATCAGATTCGAAAAAACTGGAAATTAAATTGGTGTGTTGACCCTTTGGATGGAACAAAGGAATTTATCAAGCGAAATGGTGAATTTGCAGTAAATATTGCTTTAATTGAAAAGGGTTGCTCAATTTTCGGAGTGATTGCTTGGCCAGAAAAAAAGAAAGTTTTAATAGGAGGAAAGAATATAGGAGCTTATATATTAGATTTCCAACATCTTGATGAGCCTGAAAAATGGACAAAACTTCATTCAAAAACGACTTTAAATTCTCCTTTGAAAATGATTTCTTCGCGATCTCATTTTTCGAACCAAACAATTGAATTTTTAGACTTATTAAAAATCAATTATCCAAATATTGAACACATTCATAAAGGTAGTGCTTTAAAGTTTTTTGATTTAACCGATGGTCAAGCTGATATTTATCCTCGTTTTGCTCCAACAATGGAATGGGATATAGCCGCAGGACAAGCAATTTTAGAAGCTTTAGGAGGTGAGATAACGGAATATGACTCAGGAAATTCATTGCGATATAACAAAGAATCTCTTTTCAATCCACATTTTATAGCAAAAACAAAAGCTTTTTTTACTCTTCTTTTTTTAATCATGTCTTTCGGTATTCATGCACAACAAAATTTAATTCCAATAGGTAGTTATTTTAAAGATAAACTATATTCTCCTTTTCAGAATCAGACTTATAACCAAGGATCTTTTCTTCCTGTTGTTGAGAGCAGCTATGATTTAACTAAAAAAAATGCCGATACTTCATTACAATATTATGATTTTACGGAACTGATGTTAAAACATTATTTAGTGGAAGTAAAGGGTGAAGATTTCAATTTTTCGATTACTCCACTTATAGATATTTCAATGGGTAAAAATAAACCCGATAAAATCGAAACGAAATATTATACAAATACTCGTGGATTGCAAATAGAAGGTGATTTACTAAAAAACTTTTCTTTTTCAACAGCTTTTTATGAAAATCAGTCACGTTTTGTTGATTACGAACGTAACTACTATTTATCGGTAGGTGAATTATTTCCAAATTCAGGAAGTGGATACAGTACAACAAATGCTGTTATTCCAGGTGGAGCAAGAACTAAACCATTTAAAATTGGTGGATTTGATTATGCTTTTGCAACAGGTAATATAGTTTATTCTCCTCATAAAAAAGTGCAATTTTTAGCCGGTAACAATCAACATTTTATTGGGTCTGGACATCGTTCATTGTTACTTTCAGATAATAGTATTAATGCACCCTATTTTCAAATTAACTACAGAATCTCAAACAAATGGTCTTATACAATAATGCGTCAAAAACTATTGAACTTAATGAGGCGACCTGTAAAATCAACCGATGAAGCTTATTATGAACCCAAGTTATTCTCTGTTAATTACCTTACTTTTAATCCCATCAAAAACATAAGTTTCAGTGTATTTGAAGGAGTTGTATGGAATACTGGAGACTCTATTTCAACACATGCTCCTAACTCCTATTTCTATAATCCAATAATAGGTCTTAGTGAAGCAGTTGTAAAAGATAAAAATCAATTGAACTCATTACTCGGATTGAATATAGAAATTGTATTGTTTAAAAAGTACCGAATCTATTCACAATTAGCAAGTTCAAACTTAGATTCAAAAAAAATTGCTGGGCAAATTGGTATTAGAGGTTACAATTTTTTTAATGTTCAAAATTTAATGTTACAATTTGAATACAACAGTATCCCTAACAACTTTTATCAATCTACAAATACTCGATTAAATTACAGTCATTATAATTTACCTTTAGCTCATACAAAGGGAAATGCATTTCAAGAATTAGTAATTCGATTTAATTATGAATACAAAAGATTTTATATTGATTCAAAATCAATCATTTATCAATTGAATAACTTTAAAGAAAATTCACTATTGCCTGTAATAAAAAACAACTTATCTCAAAATAACCAGCTATTTCATCAACAAATTGAAATCGGATATCGAATCAATAGAAAAATTAATTTTACAGCCTTTGGTGCCTGGATTGGTAGAAATGATCATAGTTCTGACATATATCTTACAAACTATTTATCTGCAGGATTAAGAACTGGTATATTAAATCATTACAACGACTTTTAATGAAGATTTTAACTCTTATATTCATTTTATTTATTGTAACTAGTTTTGCTCAAACAAGACTAAACCATCTATACGAAGAAATGCCTACAGATTCAATTTCAGCACTTTCTTTAAAAAATCATCCCAGCATATTACCTTCTTTTTCAAATTCTGAAATAACAGATAAAACTATAACAGGCTTTATTTTCAATCATAAACCTTCAAAAAATTATTTTGCTGTAAATGCAATAACAGATTTAAGTTTTTCAGCAGTAGACAGACAATATAGAACTGCACTAGGAGGTCAAATTGAAAGTCAATTTGCAAATAAATGGTTTGTTCGAATTGCAGCTTTGAATGGTAAAGGGAAAAGTTCGAATCAAATGTATACTCCAAAATCTTATATATTACAATCCAATGGAGATAGTACATTTTCTTATACAGATATAAGAGGTAGAATATCATTCTCACCCAATTCTATATTTAATTTTCAAGCTGGTATTGATAATAATTTTATAGGTGAAGGGAATAGATCTTTACTATTGAGTGATTATTCAATAGCCGCACCTTTTGCTCAAATTAGAACAAAATTTTGGAGATTAGAATATCTAATGCTTTATCAATTTTATAGAGAAAAAACAAATATAAATGATTGGAAATCAAAATATAGCGCAACACATTATTTAAGCATCAATGCTTTAAAATGGTTGAATTTTGGTTTTTTTGAAACTGTCATGTTTCAACCAAATGAAACTTCGATAAATAGAGGGTTTGATCCAGAATATTTGAATCCAATGATCTTTTTTCGACCGCAAGAATATTCTTTAGGTTCTTCTGACAATATACTGTTAGGTTTTCAGGTTTCAGCAAAGTACAAATCACATACAGTATACGGACAAATTATTCTAGATGAATTTTTATTATCTGAATTAAGAGCGAAATCAAAATGGTGGGGAAACAAATATGGAGCACAATTTGGAGTAAAAGGCAGATTTTCAGATACTAAATATGGTAATTTTTTCTATCGTGGGGAATTTAATTTTGCTAGACCTTACACCTATTCTCACTCGGCTTATTTTGTGAATTATGGAAATCAAGGTTTTGCACTTGCGCATCCGTTAAGTTCAAATTTTGCAGAACTACTTGCAGAAGTGAAATGGCAAAAAAAGAATTGGAGTATTAAATTATTTGCCAATTATTTCTTAAAAGGATATGATAAAAATGATGGTTATAGTTATGGCGGAGATATCTATCTATCTTATAATAAACGTCCTCAAGAATACAAAAACAAAATTGGTCAAGGATTTGGTAACAATGGAATTAGATTTGTCTCTACAATAGCCTATCAAATAGATAAAATGTCAAATTTACAGGTATTTCTTGAAAATAATATTCACTCAAATACACACCTAAAAGAACCTACTTATCAACTCTTTATTGGAATTAGAAGTAGTTTATGGAATGATTATAGAAATTACTAAAATTTAGATTCTATCGCTTTTTTCAATCCTTCAGGATTAAACTTATTCGCTTCTGTCCCTTCATATGCTTTCATTATATTCCCATTCCATAAATACATAACTCCAGGAGTATTAGAATCATTGCCTAATTTTTGCCAAAATTCAACTATCCCAATAACTTGGTAAGGAAAATTAATTTGCGTTTCTTTAAAAAACTCTGGTATTAATTCTGCCTCTTCATCCATAAATAAAATAGAAATTGGAGGGAATTTTTTATCTTGTGCTAGCTTTCTTAATTCTTTTGCAGCATCTCGACAATGATCACAACCAGGAACAAACATACATAATACTTGTTTCCCTTCATCAATATTCACTTTACTGTTTCCTCCATCTGTAAATGAGTAATTTCTAAATTTTGAATTGACTTTTTTGGGTTGTTTTTCTAAAATAATTTTTGAATCGTTAGCAGTTTTTCCTTTTAATTTGTTATCCTTTATAGAATCTAACTTAACATTATTTTTAGAAGCTTCTTGAACAAATGCTACTGAATCTTGAATACCAACCGTTTTCTCCAATTCAATTTGAGATTCAACTATTTCAGCTTTTTTTTCTGTTTCGCACGGTGCAAAAGGAAAGAATGAAAACATTAACAAAGCTGATGATAAATAGATGATAACTAAATAAAGAGGATTACTTTTTTCAGGTTGATTAACATTTTTATACAAATAAATCAGTAAGCCAATTGTAATTAGATTTTTTATGAATGCTTCTAATGGTGTCATTGGTATTAATTGACCAAAACATCCACAATTTCCATTCATAGCGCCATGCTTATACATTTCTATTGACAGATGTCCACAAAAAATAACCAATAAAATAATTGTTGCAGGAATAACTATTTTCTTTATGTAATGATTTTGAAGAATTGCAATACCTATAGCTATTTCTAGTGCTATTAATAGTCTTGAAAAATAAGGAGCACTACACCAAGAAGCAATATCTAAGTCTACTAATTGTTTTTCAAATGCCCAAATTGGGAACATTTTAGCAACTCCTGATACAATAAATAAAATAAATACAAGTATCCTTACTATTAACGGTAAATTCTTTTTAATCCAATTCATAATAACTTATTACATTAACATAACGCTTGCTAGAACTACAAAGTTGCTTTAAATTTTAGAAAGTAAACTAAAAAACTACTGACAAAAAGTATAGTCTTTTTAATTTATTCCGCTTTTCTTGGTTTAGGTTTAAACTTTTTCTTCTTTTTTTGATTAAAATTTTGAGCTATTCTCCATTCTGGTTGAGCACCAAGTTCTTCTGGCAAAATCAATTTTGGTATTTCTGCTTCAATTAATTTTTCAATTTTTTGCATTCTTCGCATATCTTTTTCATTGATTAAAGTATATGCTTCACCTTTTGTATTTGCTCTCGCGGTTCTACCAATTCTATGAACATAATCTTCTGCATCGTGGGGTGCATCAAAATTAATTACCATATTAATTTCTTTGATATCAATTCCACGACTCATAACGTCTGTTGCTACAAGTATTCTTGTTTTTTTGGAACGAAATTGACTCAAAACTTCCTCGCGTTCGGATTGCTCTAAATTGGACGAAATTCCTTTTGCTGGAAATCCATTTTTCTTCAATTGAAAAACGATTTCATTCACCATACTTTTAGAAGAAGTAAAAATAATAATGCTAGAATAATCCTTTTTTTGTTCTAAAATATGCTTTACAGCACCTATTTTCTGATTGTCAAAAGTTAAATACACATTCTGAGAAACACCCGCAGCTGGTTTTGAAATTGATAAGGTAATTTCATCTGGATTCTTTAATAACTTAGATGCTAATGTTCTAATTTTCGGAGGCATTGTTGCACTGAACAATAATGTCTGAATTTTTTTTGGTAAATGTGATACAATTTTTTCAATATCATCTGAAAATCCCATGTCTAACATTTTATCAGCTTCATCTAAGATTAAATGTTTCACATGCTTGAAATCAACATAACCCATTGATAGATGAGAAATTAATTTCCCAGGTGTAGCTACAATGATATCTGTACCATTTTTTAATGCATCTTTTTGAATATCCCAATCTTTTCCGTCTCCGCCGCCATAAATAGCCTGGGAACCAACTGAAATAAAATAAGACAATCCTTGAATTTCATGCTCAATTTGAATAGCTAATTCTCTTGTTGGAACAATTATCAGTGTATCAATTGTAGTGTCTTCTTTTCCAACTAACTTATGCAAAATTGGTAAGATAAATGCAGCTGTTTTACCCGTACCCGTTTGAGCACATGCTATGATATCTTTACCTTCAATTATTTTTGGTATTGCGAACTCTTGTATAGGAGTTGGTTGTTGGAAACCCATTTGAGAAATGGCTTCTAAAACATCCTCGTGTAAATCTAATTCTGAAAACTTCATAGTACTAAGTTAACGAATATATTGTATAGTTAACAACTACTTACTAATTGATCTCATCACTTCAAATTTTCCAACTTTCAAATAAAATCCACTTGCGATCATTGATGAAGAATTAAATACTTTAAAATCGATATCTCGTTCAGTTATATCACTTAATTTGTCTGCAATTTTAGAAATTGATTTTTCTACATAATTTGCTAAAAGAACTTCTTTATCTATTTTTTTAATTGATTTTTGCGTTTTAGACAAGTTGCTTTCTATGTTATATTTCAAAATTGTTAATTCGAAATCATGTTCAATTTCGTGAGTTGATAAACTAGATAAAAGTATTTCATCCAAATTTTCAGTAAGTACTGGCATTGAAAGAGAATCTAAATTCTTTTTATTTTCTTCTAAAAGCACCTTACTTTCATTTAAATTTTTCGAATTATTTTCATTTATTTCAGAAGGTAAATTACGAACTAATTGATCCTCATCATGCATATTTTTATTCAATCTAACAGAAGTTTCAGCAAAGTTTATGTTTTTATTTTTACCTGAAAAAATAGAAATAGAAATCAATAGGAGTAGACTTGCAGCGACTGTTGCACCAATTGTCCAAAAAGGAATTATTCTCGCTTTTTTCTTTAATTCTAATTTGTTATCAAAAATAATATCCCTATTCGGAATTAAATGAACTAATGCGTATTCATTTTTTAATCGAATTAAATCTGAATCAGTAGAAATATAGGAATTTACCTCGTTGGATTTTTGATTAGATAATAAACCTTCTTTTTGCGCTATGATTAATGTTTCAATTGACTCATTATGAAGCTCTATAGTGTTTAAATCTATTGATTTCATTAGCGCTTTTTCAAGAAAATCTAATTGACATATTAAATCAGGTGCTACTGGTGCGAATTCATGATTTTCTAACTTAAGTTCTGGATGAATTTCTAAGAATTCAATAAACAATTGATTATCAATTTCATTTAAATTTCCCTCAAGAAAATCTAAATAAAACATTTCATAATTATCAACTGTAATCTTCATCCCCTTTATAAAACTAATTCTAAATCTCTTATATAAGCTTGTAATGTCTTTCTCGCTCTAAAAATATATACCTTTACTTGCGACTCACTCAAATCTGTAATTTCTGCTATTTCTGCATAACTATATCCTTCATAATCCCTTAATAAAACAACTGATTTTTGTATTTCTGGTAATTTATCTAATGCTTCATCAAGTATAGATTTTAAATCGAAGTTTGACATTGAAAAAGAATTTGATTCATTTTTTACTAAATCAAAATCACCATTTCTTTTTTCTTTGTTAATCCAATCTATGATAGCATGATAGGCTGTTGTAAACAAATAAGATTTGATTTTTTCAAAAGAAATTGCTTCATGCTTTATCCAAACTTTTGTAAAAGTATCCTGTACAATATCTTTAGAAGCCATCTCATTTTTAAGATGCTTTAAGGCAAATCGAAATAAATTATCCGAATAATTATCTACTGATATATTATACTCCTTAACTGTCATTTTTACATAAGTCAAATATAAGACCAGTTCACTTCAAATAAGTTACAATTATTTTATAATATCCAAAAAAAAACTGCTTTAGCAAACACTAAAGCAGTTTCATTAACTAGTTTTTATTATCTTATTTGATTACAATTTGTTTCGTTTGAGTTGAATTCCCATTTTGAATTGTCAAAAAGTACAAGCCTGATTTCAATTCTTCAGTTGGTAATACTACTAAATTTGAACCTACTGCTGCTTTTATTAAATTCGTTTTCACAATTTTACCTGACACATCCGAAATTCCTACTACAATTTCTTGTTCAGTTGAAACGGAAAATTCAACATTTAATTCTTCATCTGCTGGATTAGGATAGACATTAAAAACAGATTCAGTAGCTAAATCATTTATACCTAAAACAACCGGTGTTGAAGATGCTGCTCCTTTATAAAGGTTAAATTCATCTAAATAAATATTATTCCCCCCATTACCTTCAAATCTAAATTTATAACGAAACCCATCTACAAAGTAAGATGATGGAATATTTGTTACGTGCACAGTAACCCAATCAGATGATTGCGTTGGTGTCCATGCTGAAGCTGAAGTTACATTGGAAAGTGATGCTCCAGAAACTGATTTTCGCATACTCCAATTTGAACCACAATCTTGTGTAACATAAAATTTTAAAGCCTCATTATCTGCCGCATTTACTTTTCTGTAAGAATATCTGTATGTGAAAGTTACGATATCTGTATTTGTTAATCCTGACAAGTTTAATGGATAAGAATACAACTCATCAACATTCGTTCCTACCTCTTGAAAATTACCTAATTTTAAACATTTCTGACCTGAACTCCCCGCACCTGTATACAAATCAAATGTATTATTTCCAGATGAATTGTATGTTACCCAATTATTTGAAGTTGGTAGAGATGTATAAGTCTCGAAATTTTCATAATAAGGAAGCCCTACATTTGAAGTTGATGGTAAAACTGTTATGTAATTCGTTTTTGTTAATGATTTACTTGTAACGCCATCAGATGCATTCAATGT
>CALPVI020000032.1 GCA_943326975.2 Actinomyces viscosus
AAATCCAGGTAACCATTTTAATAATTTCGGATTCTTACTCGCAATCAACTTTTTAAGGTCTATGTACTTTTGTTCTTCCATAACTAATGCGAATTTAGTTGATATTTTCTTTCAAATCAGCCCCTCGATTAAGAATTATCCACAATTTGAATGTGGTTTACATTAATTAACAATTGACAATGAACAATTAATCTTTTCATAGATATAAGGTTTAAAATATAGAGTTATCTTCGATGTATGGAAAAAAAGATAGTAGAAGTCAGAAATATTTCTAAATCCTTTTTCAGAAAAATTGCATTAGATGATGTCTCATTGAGTGTTGAAAAGGGTGAAATTTTTGGTTTACTTGGTCCAAATGGGGCAGGAAAAACAACATTGATACGTATCATAAATAGAATAATTCAGCCAGATAAAGGTTCTGTTTTTATCGATGGTGACATCTTATCTCAAAAGCATTTAGCTCAAATTGGATATCTTCCAGAAGAAAGAGGTTTATATAAAACAATGACAGTTGAAAATCAAGCGATTTTCTTAGGGCAATTAAGAGGATTGTCTAAGTCTGACATTCAAACAACATTAAATTATTGGTTGGATAAATTTGAAATTCAAGCTTGGAGAAAAAAGCGAATAGAGGAATTATCTAAAGGAATGGCTCAAAAGGTGCAATTTATTTGTACAGTTTTACATAATCCATCAATATTAATTTTAGACGAGCCGTTTAGTGGGTTTGATCCATTGAATGTTGAATTAATAAAACAAGAATTAATTGACATGAAAAGTAAAGGCAAAACGATTATTTTGTCTTCTCATAACATGAAAAGTGTTGAAGAAATGTGTGATCGTGTCGCATTGATTCATCAATCAAAAAAAATAGCGGAAGATCGAATTTCAACTTTACAAGAAGAAAGAAAAAAAGGTTTATTAGCGGTGAAATTCAAAGGTAACATGCTTTCCTTTGTCAATGCTTTATGGACGGGTTTTGAAATTATTGATAAGGAAGAGTTAGGTAATGATAGATATGTTGTGAGAGTTAAATTACGTGGAGAAAATAATTTTGATGATTTATTAAAAACGCTTATTGGACAAATAAAAATTGAGGCAGTATGGGAGGTAACTCCTTCTATGCAAGAAGTTTTTATTGATTTAGTTCAACCTGAAATTAAAGAAACACTATGAGAAATAGTTTATTAATAGCACTTAGAGAATGGAAAGAGCGATTGAGTACACGTTCGTTTATTCTTTTATCTCTTTTTGGTCCAATTGCCATTTTAGCAACGATTTATATTTTGTTTTCTATTGGAGGTCAATCAAAACAGCATTGGGACGTATTGATTGTAGATCCTGGAGGAATTATGGAGAATAAAATCATGGCCAGAGAGGATAAGTCAATTACTTATTCGTTTGCAGATGGATATTTAGAAATTGAAGAGTTTAAAAAAGCGAAAAAGTTTCAACGTTTTGATGCGATGTTGGAAGTAAATGAAAAAGTCTTATCAAATAAAACAGGGTTTGTTTTTTATCGTGAGAAACCTTCAACTAAAATGCAAATCAGAATTCAATATCAATTTGAAAGAAGGTTGGAGGAAGTTTTGATAAAAGAATTTACAAAAATGAAAATCAGTGAATTCCGAAGAATAAAACAACCAATTTCATTAAATTTTAGAAATGTATACGATCCAAAAGATGAATCGTCTGATTTAAGAAGTTGGGTAGGATTCTTTTATGGAGCAATGATATTTGTATTTATATTTTTGTTTGGAATGACAATCTTGAGAAGTATTTCTAAAGAAAAAAGCAATCGAATTGTTGAAGTTTTATTAGGAAGTGTTTCTCCCAAACAACTCATGTTAGGTAAGATTATTGGTATAGGATTTGCCGCAATTTTTCAATTTTTAATTTGGATTATTGTTATTGGATTTGGTTTGTATTTTATGCGCGAAACATTGTTTCCTGACATGTTAGATGCCTCAAATTTGAATATTACTCAAATGACAGCAGAAGTTCAAAATCAAACGTACCAAGAACAATTTTTTGCGGCAAAAGAATATAATCAATTTGTTGATTTGGTGTATGATAGAATTAATTTTGAAGTGATGACCATTTATTTTGTTTTATTTTTTATAGTAGGTTACTTTTTTTATGGCACACTATTTTCAGCAATTGGAGCAACGACTGGGTCGGAAAGTGATGGTCAACAATTCGTTTTGCCTCTTATTTTTCTTTTAATATTCGCATTGTATAGTGGTTATTATGTATTAGAAAATCCAGAGGGACCTTTAACCACTCTTTTTCAATATTTACCTTTCACGGCTCCTGTAGTAGTGATGGTGAAATTAGCACAGGGTTATGCTCCAGGCCAATCTTATCAAATATTTTTATCATTATTATCCTTGATAATTTCTTCCTACTTTGTTTTAGGCGTAGCAAGTCGTTTATATTCAAACGGAATTCTTCAATTTGGTCATAGAATTAGATTGAAACAATTCTTTCAATGGATGAAAAAATCATAAGATGAAGGCAGCTGTAGTTGATTTAGGATCTAACACTTTTAATTTGTTGATTGCAAATGTTTTAGAAGATTCATTTGAAGTGTTACATTCAGATAAAGAAGGTGTTTCGATTGGAATGGGAGGTATTAATAAGCGTACAATTGCTCCAGAAGCTTTCCGGCGTGGAGTAGATTGTTTAAAGCGTTTTAAGGCGAAATGTGATGAATTTGGTGTTGAAAAGATCAATGCTTTTGGTACTTCCGCAATTCGTGACGCTGAAAATGCTTCAGATTTTATTACTGCAGTTCAAAATGAAACTTCAATTTTAATCCGAGTGATAACAGGAGATGACGAAGCAGAATTAATTTACAAAGGAATTACGTGGTCGTATGATTTTCAGCTTCCTGCTATGATTATGGATATTGGAGGAGGTAGTACCGAGTTCATATTTGCTAATAAAAATGGTATAATTGAAAAAGTAAGTTTGGATATAGGGATTCTTCGCATTTTTCAATTGTTCACCTTTTCAGATCCATTCAACAAGGAAGACATTCAAAAAGTGAAAGATTGGTTGGACGAAAAGTCTGGAAATTTTTTCAAGGGCAAAAAACAGGAAGTCTTAATTGGCGCTTCAGGAACTTTTGAAACTTTCTATGAAATGATTTATCAGAAAGAATATACTGAAAAAATAAAAGCAGAAGAGGTTTCACTTGAATCACTATTAAAAGTGACAAATGATATTTTAAGTTCTACTGAAAAAGAAAGAGATACCAATGAAATGATTATCCCCATACGTAAAAAAATGGCTCCAATTGCAGCGATAAAAGTACAATGGATAATTGAAAAATTAGGAATCAAAAGAGTTTTTATTTCACCTTGTTCACTGAAAGAAGGAGCGCTTAAATAGTTTTGATTAGAAGAATAATGGAGGTTTTGTAAACGTATGTTGCAAACTATTCAACATAGAACCTGTAGCGAATATTCTAAACTGAAAATATTTATTTAATCCTGTTGGAACCCACATGAATGAAAGTCCCCAACAATGCATATCTCTTGTAAGTTCTAATCGAGTATTAACAATCTTAGCTGTTTGTAAATCTAAATTAGTTGTTCCACTTATTTTCCATCTTTTAGTAAAACTAATATCTCCATTTAACATTAAGGTATGTTTTCTTGATATTGTATTCGTTATATCAACACTGTAAATGTGCGTTAAATTAACTTTCCATGGAATTTGAAAATCTAATAATTGTTCGGGGTGCAATGAAAAATACATATAGTCTGAATTCCAATTCGTTGCTTGTTGATTGTTTGAAGTTGTATTTAACTTTTCTAAACTGTTTTTTGAAGCAAATGTGTACGTTGTAGAAATATCGTAATGATTAAATCTTCCCAATTTTTTGATTGTATCGTAAGCAAATTTAGCAATTGAAATACCATTTTCATTCCAATAATAAGGTGTGAAACGAGAATTTGAAACGATTGAAACGGCATTGAAAGGATTCGAACGAATTACAATTGAAAAATCAGATAATTTCATTGAATCTTTAAAAAGGTTGTAATTTCCAGAAATTAAAAGTTGCTCTATCAGTTTGTATTTTTTATATCCCGTAGAATCTTTTGACGAAGCTTTTTTGAGTTCAAACGTATTATTCACACCGAATGTTATGATGCCTGAATTAGTAATATTATAAGAAGAATAAGCACTTCTTTCGAAAGGAGAATAATTAATTTTATTTCCAGAAGTATCTAAATAAGAGTATGTTTGGTTTAATTTTGGAATATAGCTAAATCCCATTGTCGGAGTTAAAATATGTCTCAATAGCGGTTTGTTTTTTCCTGCAAATCGATAATAACTATAAAGCATAGTTGTAAGATTAGCATTAAAAGAAAGATTCTGACTAATTCCAGTTTTTTGATTTAAAACAGTAACCAAAGTATCTTTTGAGCCCAAGCTATTTGGTACAAAGCCTCTAATGATTTGTTGAAAATTAAGGTTTGATCTGTATTCAACAGAAGGAGAGAATTTTAATGTGTTTTTGAAAAAGCCAGCTGTGGTTTGAACTGAGATAGTATGTGTGGCTCCGTTAATAAATCCTTTTCCAATTGTGTTGAATTGACTTTTTTTCAAAAGAGAATCATTGAATGTTGATTGATTGATAAAGTCTAATCGATAAACCACACCAATTCTACTAAAAACTTGTTTCCATTCTTGTGTTCCTGAAATGAATTTTTTAAATGGGAAAAAACGATTTACGCTTAAATTATAAGTTGGACTTGCTAAAGTCATTAATTTTGTTTGCGTATTTTGACGGAATGAAATTTTCATAGCCATCGTTATTGGTTTTCCAGGAAAGTTTCTGTTGATATTAATATCCGAATTATACTGGTTATTAAAGTAGTTGGTATTGTCCTGCTGATATAAATTTGTTTTTGAATTATTGTTAGAAGTAAAATTTACATTAGAACTAAATCTCCAATAAGGATTTGATTTAGGATCTGTATTATGAGTCCATCGTATTGCAATATTATTTTGATTATTATGAATTAAATAACCCATTTTGAAAAATTGATAACTTATATCAAAAGCACCATTGTGTTTATAGTTTACTTTGTACTCCGTACTGTTTTTTAATCCCCAAGTACCTCTATTATATAAAGTTAACTTATTAGTAGTTTGCCAACTATCGTTAATTGGGGAGAAATAGCCTAAATCTTGTACACCAAAACCATAGGCTGACATTGGTATTATACTTGGGAACAACAATCCTGATTTTCTTTTTTCTTTTTGTTGGGGAATCATGCTAAAAGGTAAACCCAATGGAGTAGGTACACCTTTTATCCACAAATTCATTGGACCAGTCACAATTCTCTTTTCAGGTATCATTATTGCCTTAGAAAGTTGAAAATGAAAATGAGGTTCGTCTAAATCACATGTTGAAAAACGTCCATTTTTAAAATGAATTTGCTCATTTGAATGGCGTTTACCTTCTTCCATGTAAATACTTGCTTCAGTTTGTTTAATTTTCGCTTCTTCTATATAAACTTTTTTTGTTTCGGTATTTATTCTTAGACGTGAAGCAATCATTGATTCACTACCATCAGTGAATTCTGGAAATTCAATTTTCGTACTGTCCTTTGAATATCTATAACTTGCAGTAATTTCATTATTTGCAAGATCTATTAATATAAATCCTGCCTTCATATTTATTCCTTCGTATTCAACTTTCGCTTGACCATATAAATAAACTTTGTTACTCGCTACATCAATGTAAAGAGAATCTTTTGCATTATAAATAAGAGGTACTTCCATTGACTCATCATTTACATAGATTGTATCCTTATTTGATTGAGAGTAGATGCTGTTAAATTTGGAAAACAACATTATTAACAATGTGTAGAAGAAAAATAAGAATATGGAACGCTTTTTGTTCAACTTTCTAACGTAAATTTGTAAAGTATAAATTTGAAATTTAGTACAAAACTAAAAAATTACCCTTTAAATGAATAAAAATTCGAGATATAACATAAATTATACCATAATTTTTCTGTTTGCTATACTTAATTGTTTTTTTATTTTTTCTCAGGATAATTCTGCAAGTACAATAAAGACAGTTGTAATTGATGCTGGACATGGAGGGAAAGATCCAGGCTGTCATGGTGAATCAGCTTTAGAAAAACAAGTTTGCTTGTCAATGGCATTGAAATTAGGTGAAGCTATAAAATCAAAATATCCAAATGTGAATGTAATTTTCACAAGAGACAAGGATGTTTTTGTTGAATTGGATGATCGAGCAAAAATTGCAAATAAAAATAAAGCTGATTTGTTTATCTGTATTCATGCTAATTCAGCAGCTGAAGCAGCTTTTGGAACAGAAACGTATGTTTTGGGTTTGCATAAAACGGAGGCTCAAAAGCAAATTGCTGAAAGAGAAAACTCTACGATTTACTTAGAAGATGATAAAGGTGCTAAATACAAAGATTTTGATTTGTCACCTGATGCAATTATAGCTAGACAATTACAACTATCTGTTTTTTTAGATCAATCCATCAATTTCGCATCTAAACTACAAACTGAATTTAAAAAATTAGGAAGATCTGATAGAGGAGTCCGTCAAGCAGGATTTTTAGTTTTATATAAAACTACAATGCCAAGTGTACTGATTGAAACAGGTTTTTTGACTAATAAGGCTGAAGAACGTTTTTTAGCTGATTCTACTTCACAAAGAAAAATGGCAAATTCTATGTTTGCAGCTTTTGAAAAATATAAAAATGAGATAGAAGGAATTTCTTTAAAGGGTAATGTAAAACAAGAGATTACTGTTGTAAACAACAACAATAACAAACCTATTGATGAAAAAAATACTTCAGTTATTTTTAAGGTGCAGATTGAAACTTCTGATGTAAAAATATCAACTACAGATTCAAAATTTAAAGGTTTAGATGTAACAGAATATCAACAAAATAACTTGTTTAAATATACAGTAGGAACTTTCGAAAATAATTTTGAAGAAGCAAATAAATTCAAAAATGAACTACGTGAAAAAGGATTTCAACATGCATTTATTGTTGCCTTTATGAATGGGGAGCGAATTAATTTAGAAAAAGGTATTAAATTAGCAGAAAAATAGCGTTTTGAAAATAGCAAAAGAAATAAAAACAGGTCTAATAGCACTATCAGCAATTGCTTTGTTGGTAGCTGGTGTAAACTTTTTGAAGGGAAATAGTTTTTTTGGAGGAGATGAAGTTTATTACGCCTATTTTCCAAACTCTGGTCAATTGACGGCAGCAACTTCAGTAACTTTAAATGGAGTAAGTGTTGGTAAAGTTTTGGCAGTTGAATATATGCCTAATGAGAAAGAAAATAGAAAGGTTAGGGTAACTTTTAATCTTCAAAATAAAGATGTTAAAATTTCAAGAGGTTCAATTATAAAAATTGGAGCATTGGACTTTTTAACGAAAGGTATCATCATTGATTTAAATCCTGATTTATCAAAAGGCTATTACAAACCTGGTGAATCAATTTTAGGAGAAGTTGAAGTTGATATTATTTCTCAAGTTAAAACCTATGCAGATCCTGTAGTGAATAAATTCAAAGGAATGATGACTGGATTAGATAACTTTGTCAATAACGTTTCTGCGTTTTGGGATACAACAGCGAATTCACAAATTCATTCTGGATTTAAAGATTTAAAACTTGCAATTTCGAAATTTGCAAATGTTGCTGATGAAGTTGAATCATTGGTTCAAGATGAAAGAATGAAATTAGATCATATTTTTGGGAATGTTGAGAGTATTACAAACAATCTTAAAATAAGTAATGAAAAAGTTGCTAGCATTATTGGTAATACTAAGAAAATTACCGATGATTTAGTTACAGCAGATTTTAAAAACGTAATTGGTGATGCACAACAAACTATCAAGAAATTAAATAACTTATTAGTTGATGCTTCAAATGGATCAGGAACTTTAGGGAAATTAATTAAAGATGAAAAATTATATAACGAATTAGTTGAGACAAATTCAGAATTACAAAATTTAGTTAATGATATTCAGGTTCATCCTGAAAGATACATTCATTTCTCTGTATTAGGTGCAAAATCGAAAGGAGTACCTTTAACTAATCAAGAAGAGAAAAAATTTAGAAAATTATTAGATTCAATACCCGATTAAATTAAAATAAAATGATAACTACAATTATATTTTCACTTTTATTAGTAGTAGGTTTTGGCCTTTTTACATTTAATTTTTTAAAAATTCGTTCAAATATCTTGTTAGGAAGAGATGTTGATAGAACTGATAATAAATCAGAACGTTGGAAAACAATGTTTCTAGTCGCTTTAGGGCAGAAAAAAATGTTTACTCGACCTATTCCTGCACTTTTGCATTTAGCTTTATATAGCGCTTTCGTAATAACTCAAATTGAGTTGATTGAAATAATAATTGATGGGATTACTGGAAGTCACCGATTTTTTCATGATAGTTTAGGAGCATTCTATACTTTTTTAATCAGTTTTATTGAGATTTTATCTGTGTTAGCACTAGTTGCAACTTTACTCTTTTTATCAAGAAGAAATTTGTTGAAATTGCCAAGATTGAACATGAAAGAATTAGCTGGTTGGCCTAAAAAAGATGCTAATTTAATTTTGATAATGGAAATTATTTTGGTAACTTGTATATTCACTATGAATGGTGCTGATGAACAAGCAAGAATAATCGAAACTGGAAAAGGTTACGGTTTTACAGTAAGTTCATTTTTTGGGCCATTATTTTTTGGCGGATTTAAAGATATTCACACTTTACATATTTTAGAACAAATAGGATGGTGGGGTCATATTGTTATGGTTTTTGCATTTTTGAACTATTTACCATATTCCAAACATTTACATATTTTATTAGCTTTTCCAAATACTTGGTATTCGAACTTGGAGAAAAAAGGAAAGTTTACAAATATGGAATCTGTTACAAAAGAAGTGAAGCTTATGATGGATCCAACAGCAGATCCTTATGCAGCTCAACCAGAAGGTGATGGAGTACATATGCCATTTGGAGCAAAAGATGTAACTGATTTGACTTGGAAAAATTTATTAGATGCTTATTCATGTACAGAATGTGGTAGATGTACATCTTCTTGTCCTGCAAATGTTACAGGTAAGTTATTATCTCCAAGAAATATTATGATGAAGACGAGAGATCGTTTGGTAGAGATAGGGGATTTAAAAAGAAAGAATGGTTCAGAATATAATGATGGAAAAAGTTTATTAGGTGATTATATTACGGAAGAAGAAATATGGGCATGTACATCTTGCAACGCTTGTGTTCAAGAATGTCCTGTTAATATTGACCCTTTATCGATTATAGTTGATTTAAGAAGATATTTAGTTATGGAAGAATCTAAAATCCCAACAGAACTTACAGGAATGTTAACAAATATTGAAAATAATGGTGCCCCTTGGCAGTTTTCTCAAGCAGATAGACTGAATTGGGCAAATGAAGATTAATTTTTGTTCAAATAAGTAATTTCAATAAATAAATAAACTACAAAAAATGAAATTAGTTCAAAAAGAAGAAAATGGACATTTAATAAGTCCAGTTTTACCTGAAGATGTAAAGAATTACTTAATAGACATCGATGGGACAATTTGTGATGACATTCCAAATGAAGAACCTGAAAGAATGGCGACTGCTGCTTTATACCCTGAAGCATTGGTAACATTGAATAAATGGTATGGTGAAGGTCATATCATAACATTTTTTACTTCAAGAACAGAAGAACATAGAGAAGTAACAGAAAAATGGTTAAATGATCATGGTTTTAAATACCACGGTTTGCTAATGAATAAGCCACGTGGAGGAAACTATCATTGGGTAGACAACCATATGGTTAGAGCAACACGATACGAAGGAAGATTTACTGATTTAGTAGATAAAAAAGTAACCATTCAAGTATTTGAAAAATAAATTGAAATGAAATTAATAGTAGCACTTTCGTTTTTGTTTTTAATGAGTTTTTCTGTTTCATCAGATAAACTAAAATTAGATATTGAAGGTAATCCTCAATGTTTAGTAAGTGGAAAAGAGTATAAAATGAAAATCATCTTTACTGATGGTGCTTCTTATGATAATTTAATAATTAGCGGAAAAGGCATACATATTATTAAAAATTACAAGGAAGGTAATTACACAATAAAGGCAAGTGATATTCTAGAAAAAATTTCAATTATTGTAGCATACAAAGATGAACAGACACAAAAAGTTCAGGAATTGAATACTTTTGTTTTGGATGTTTGTTCAGATAATAATAGTAAAGAGTAGATATGAGTACAACAATTAAAGTTCCCACTATGGCTGAAAAATTAGCTAATGGTGAAACTGCAGATATTTTATTTTGGGTAGGTTGTTCAGGAAGTTTTGATGATCGCGCAAAAAAAATCACGAAAGCTTTAGTTCGAATTTTGAATAACTGTAATGTTAATTTTGCTGTTCTTGGAGCAGAAGAAAGTTGCACAGGAGACCCTGCTAAAAGAGCTGGTAATGAATTTACTTTTCAGATGCAAGCCATGATGAATATTCAGGTATTAGATGGATATGAGGTTAAAAAGATTGTAACTGCATGTCCTCATTGTTTCAATACGTTAAAAAATGAATATCCAGAATTAGGTGGGAAATATGAAGTAATTCATCATACACAATTAATTCAAGATTTAATTAATACAGGAAAACTAACAATTAAAGAAGGTGGTCAGTTTAAAGGTCAGAAAATTACTTTTCATGATCCTTGCTATTTAGGTAGAGCAAACGATGTATATGAAGCACCTCGTGAATTAATTGAAAAATTAGACGCTGAATTGGTTGAAATGAAACGTTGCAAAACAAATGGACTTTGTTGCGGAGCGGGAGGAGCACAAATGTTTAAAGAAGCAGAAAAAGGAAATAAAGAAATTAACGTTGAAAGAACGGAGGATGCTTTAGAAACGAAAGCTACAATCATTGCCACAGGTTGCCCTTTCTGTAACACTATGATGACAGATGGTGTTAAAAACTTCAA
>CALPVI020000033.1 GCA_943326975.2 Actinomyces viscosus
GAAGCGAAAGAAGAAAAACAAATTAATAATACGGCAGAAGAATCCGATTTGATTTCAATTGAAACTCTTTTTGATAAAGATATTTTTGATGACCCCAAAAAAGCTGAGTTATTAAAAGAATTAAAGGTTTGTTCAGATAAAAATCAAGGACCTACAGATTATATGAATCCTTCATGTACACCAAGATTTTTTGAATTGTTTCAATTTTCTGAAAAACAACCTATTGAAAATGCATTTATTTTATTGACTAAATCGAAAACATTTGGATTTCCTTTAAGAAGAATTGCTGTTTTTGTAAGAGAAAAAGGTCAATTATTGAAGGTGAATGAATATGTTGCTAATTTGATTGGAATGCAGAAATCTAAATCGAAATACAATGATTTGATTTTACGATTTAATGATAAGGAAGAGGGAGAAGATGTTTTTTATAACTGCGTATTTGCTTGGGATGGAGCTACATATAAATATAAATCCGTTGAAGTTATAGAAGGAGCTAATTGGGGAGGCCCAGTAAAAGCAGAATTAAAAGATTCAATATCTAAAGAAGTTGAGAAGGATATAATAAAAAACGGAATGATTTTATAATCATTCCGTTTTTTTTATAAATTAATTCATTTTAGTATTTAATAAACTTCTGAATAGAAGAAGATTCATTACTTTCAATTTTAATAAAATAAACACCTGAATTTAAATCGCTTACATCGATAAGTTTCTTGTTACTTTCTCTAATAACTTGACCATATTCATTAAGAATAAAAATTGAATTGATATTTTCAGTTGATTGAATATTTATTATTGAGTTTGTTGGATTTGGGAAAATAGAAAATGGTAATTTATCCATTTTATCCAAAGTTAAATAATCATCTTTTCGGATGTGTATAGAATCTAAATATAATTTAAAACCATCATTTGTGTTGTTAACAAAAGCAACAAAAATAGTTTCATTATTATAACCATTTAAACTTAAATCTATTTGTCTGTTTGTCCATTCAAAATTTTCTTCTTGCACTATACCTACAGTATCTGTAAAACTAGATAATTGATTATCCGTTTTAGAAACTAATACTAAGTAAGAGTCTGGAACTGAGGCATCTTGTGATTTCGCATTCCAATCTACATAATTACCAAAACTTCCCAAAGTAATTGCTGGAGTTATTAACCATCTGTTTGCTGAACCAACTGGACTAAAATAAGATGTTGAACTAGCTACTGTATCATTTGAATTTTCAGGGTCAACTATGCTTATCCATGCATTTGTATAAACTGAAAAAACAGGTGTTAAATTATCATTATTTACAACTGTCCAATTATTTGGAATACCATTTTGAAAGTCTTCCAACAACAAATCTGTTTGACTGAAAGATGCTGTAGTAATAATTAGTAATGATAAAGTATATAAAATCTTATGCATATAATAGAATGTTTTTATTTAATTAATCTCAATTAGTTTACTAAAGCAATTAAGATTTCTTTGTATTCTTGGTAAAAAAGATCAAATTTAGTCAATCTTTCTTTTAAGTAATCGTAAATTTTTGGATGATCATCCGGTTTATAGAAATTTAACGTTTTATCCTCCCAGTAAATACGTGAAATTACTTTTCTGCTTGGTAAATATAAATTCTCTTCCCATATTGGTTTTTCAATCGTAATATCTTCTAAAACAACTTGTAATTCCGTCATTTGTTCCCAAATAATCGCTCTTACAGAATCATCTTTCGGTTGAATATCAAAACACAATCTTACCCCCTTAGAATCTGCCTCTAAGCGAATAAAGATAGATTTTACATCAGATGGATAATTAAGCCAATTGATTCTTTTACCATTTGAGGATTTTGTTTTACCTAAATGATTTTGAAACCCATTCCAAAAAATTAAATTGAGTCTTTTTTGTTCTTCTTTTGGTAACATATTTTCAATTTTATTTTTTATGAATTAATTCAATTAGTTTACTTGTTGCAATCTTCCAATCAAAATTAGCAACAATGAATTTTTTTCCATTTTGAGCAATCTTTTCATACAAAGTATTATTAGTAAGCAAAGTATGAATAGAATCGATCATTTCAGCTGTATTATTTGCAACAATAATGGATTCATTATTTTCTGCTTTTAATGCGTTGTTTGCCAAAGAGGTAGTGATGCAAGGGATTCCTAAGGCCATGGCTTCAATTAATTTATTTTGAAGACCGGTACCAATTGTCATTGGAGCAATAAAAATTTTACCTTTTAAATAAGAATCGCTGATATCATCAACCCAGCCTGTTAATTCAATATTTGGGTTATTTTGAATTTGCTTGATAATAGATTGTGCTGGTGTTGCACCTGATAAAAGTAATTTTAGTGTATTGTATTTATGATTGTAAGCTGGTAAAATGTCATTTATTATAGTATTAATAGCTTCAATATTTGGAGAATAACTTAAATTCCCAACAAATACCAAATCATATTCTTTTTTGATAGTTTTTTTGGCAAAAAAGGAAGTATCAACTCCATTTGGAATGCATACAATTTCTTTTCTATTTGGATGAAGAATTAATTCTCGATCTTGTTCTGATATAATTGTATGGTTTTCAAAATATTCAAATATTTTACGTTCATAATTTGCTAAACGTATTGCTTCACTTTTGAATAACCATTTTGTGTAAAAAGGTGCTTTTTCAATTCTTCGTTCGATTCCTTTAGAAAGGGCATCCATATAATCTATTGTTTTAGAACAGCCATGATAATTTTTTACATATTCGCTTACTCTAATTAGTTGACAATAAATATGATCAGGTTCAAGTGATTTTAAAATTTGTTGTATTTGAAAATTAATTTTACTCGAATAAAAGTAACCGATTTGAAATGGTTTATTTGTTAGAAATTGAAACAATACATTAAAGATAATTGAAAGTTTATTCAATTTAAAAATATGAATTGTAACACAGTATTTTCTCACAATTTCAATTGCTTCTTTTGATATTTTAGTATCTGAAGTTGTAATTAAAGTAATATTAAATTCCCTTGACAATTCCTTTAATTGATGGAATCCACGCAATTTATCACCTTTTTCCAATGGATAAGGGAATCGCGAAAGAATCATAACTAATTTTTTCTTAGGATATGTGTTTGATGAATTCAATTAATTTCTTTGTTACTTGTTCTGTTTGATATTTTGTTTCAATTAATTTTTTAGCATTTCTCCCTATTTCTTCTCTTTTTTCCTGATTTAATGCCAGTTCTATTGCTTTTTGAATAAATAATTCTGATTCATCTTCAATCCAGCATGTGCTCTTTAAATATTCATTATCCAAAAAGGTATCTATTCCTTCAGCACCTTGAGTTGTGGTAAGTATTGGAACACCTAAGTTCATTGCTTCTAAGAGTTTAATTCTTACGCCAGAACCTGACTTTATAGGTGAAATCATTATTCCGTTTTCTGTCATGAAATCGGAAATGGATTTTACAAAACCAACTACTTCAATTCCTTCATTTTCGTTTGAAATAAACTGTTTAGGCATATTTGATCCAGCTATAATTAATTTCGCATTTGGTAATTTTTCACGAATTTTAGGGAAAATAGTTGTAATTAATATTTCTACAGCTTCTAAATTTGGTTTCCAATTCATTGAACCAATATGGAAGAAATTTGGATTTGAGTAATCACTTATTTTTTCAATATCGGATAAGGAAACGGGTAGGGTAACATAATTATTATTTGGATGTATTGATTTAAATACTTCTTTGTCAATCCTAGATATACATGCTATTCCATCGAATTTTGTTATTGTATTTAATTCATAACGTTTTAAATCTTTAGCTAATTTTTGAATATATTTCTTTTTCAGCCAAGAGGATTGATTCAACGCTAATTTTTCCCAAATTTGAAATTCAACATTGTGACTTCTTAATATAATTTTAGCCTTACTATTATTCCTAACTTCATCTATATAATTGCCTAAGAAAATACTTTCAAGTATAACTAGTTGAACTTCATTTTCTTGTAAATATTTTTGAATTGAATTAGTTAATTGTTTTGAATTAAAACGCTCAACATTGTAAGAACCTTTTTTGAAAAAGTAATTTAATGCTTCAAGCGGTTTGATTCTTGTATCAATAAAAACGGATTCTGGATAAATGATTGAACTTAAATTTTCAGGATATTCAGAAAGTTTGAAAGGGTGCTTATATGTTGAAATAGAAATGTTTTTGACATTATATCCTGCCTGTAAAAGACTTTTTAAAAATTGATGCATAGCAACACAACCGCCATCAATCAATGGAAAAATGGGTTTATTTGTTACGTACAAAATATTCATCTTCTTGATTTAGGTATTAAATTTTTGAAAAACTTAATATAGGTTTCTTTATTAAAGACAGATGAATCATTTGCTGCAGCTATCATAAATATGATAGCAAATGGCGTTAGAACAATAGATGCTAACCACATACCAATCGCAGGTGAAACAACTTCCTCTTGAGCCAAACTTTCTCCTACACTTATCAAAACAAAATAGACCATAAAAAGGAGTGCCGCAATAACAACAGGTGCTCCAAAACCACCTTTTCGAATGATAGCACCTAACGGAGCACCAACAAAAAATAAAACAATGATTGCAAATGTGATTGCGAATTTTTTATGAAAAGCGATTGCATATTGGACTATATTAAAATCAATTGCGCTCATAAAATCTTTTTGACTTCCTAAGTTTTCATTTTTTTGACGAATTCTAGAAATTGCTGTAGAATAAGCATTTATTTTGTCAAATGGATTAATTGTATCGAATTCAATTAATTTTTCATCAGCACTAATAAGTCTTGGAGCATTTGAATTTCGTATATCTTGTTTAAATTTTCGTGCAGCAAAATATAAGTGATCGTTTTTTAAGCTATTCAAAAAATTTCGAATAATAGAATTTGTATTGTTTTGAATAGAATCAATCGCTTCTTCCATCTGAAATACATTTAACATTTCAAATTGATCCTTAAATAAGTTTTCATCAGATCTACTTAATTGAAATCCAGATAAATCTATTTTAATTGTTGCTTTATCAAAGGATGTTTGTGTTGCTTTTCTGTAGTTAGAAGGATTGTCGTGAATTTCACCATTTGGTAAGAAAACAGGAGCTTGAGTATTTAATTCTTCGGACTGGTTTCCTTTGTTTAATTCGAAAAATAAATATTTTCCATATTTTGATTTATAAATTCGTCCACTTTTAGCTCTAATAGATTTGATTTTATTAGGGTCGGTATGATCAAAAATAATAATATCTTCAAAATAATTATTTTTTTCTTTTTTTACTTTAATAGCATAACCATCCAATTCCTTGCTATACACTCCTGGGGTTATAATAGAAGAAATTTTTGTGTTTTGAATATCGAAAATGAGTGAGTGCCATTTTAAATTTGCTACAGGGATGACGTAATTAGCAAAGTAAAAAGTACAAACTGATATAATTAATACAACTCCTGTGAGGGGTCGCATTATTCTGTAAAGAGATAAACCGCTTGATTTTAATGCTGTTAATTCATTGTTTTCCGATAGGTTACCAAATGTCATGATAGAAGACAATAGGATTGCTAATGGCAATGCTAAAGGGATTAAACTAGCAGAAACAAAAAATAAAAGTTCAAGTATTACTCCAATTGAAATACCTTTCCCCATTAAGTCATCAATGTATTTCCATAAAAATTGAAGGATAAGTATGAACATAGAAATGCACAGTGTCACAATAAAAGGACCTGCAAATGAACGAATACTAAATACGTAAAGTCGCTTCAATTTTTAATTTCTTTTTGAAGTTGTAAAAGTATTGCTTTTATTGAAATTTATAATATTAAATTCAAAGCAAATAGCAATATTATGCTCCTAAAACTTGTTTCAAATGATGAATTTGATTTTCCCATAAACGTTGAGACTCTTCCATTTCATCTTCTTCTGCAAAATCTGTAATATTAAGCACTAATATTTTGGTCATTGGATCAATTTGATACTTAATTTCACAATATGAATCAATTCCATCCTCTTCATCTTCAGTCCATTGCCATTTTATTTTGTCCGTTGATTTTTTGCTGATTAATTTACCTATTTCACTATCACCTTCCCATGTAAAAGTGATAATATCATCTTTAATAGTTACATCATCTGCAAACCATTCACTCAATCCAGCGGGTGTAGCTATCATGTTTTCTAATACTCTAGGTGAAGTTTTAAGTAAAAATTCAAGTTCGAATTTTATTTTGTCCATTGTTGTTTTAATTTATTCTTCAAGTACTAATATACAAATTATCAGAATACCATATTTTACGTAATTATTATCGTTTTTCAAAAAAAAAACTTTTTTTAAAGTAAAGGTTTGTTTTTGAATAGTTTAAAATGTTGAAAACCTATTAATAAATACTATCTACTCATTTTAGATTCGATTCTTTGTATATGAAAAAAATTATTTTATTACAAACTGAATATTAAATAGATAACATTTTTTTTCCGTTTTTTTACACTATGAGGTATTGTATAATAAAAAATACTTATATATTTGCACCCTCAAACCATGGCGAGGTAGCTCAGTTGGTTAGAGCGCAGGATTCATAACCCTGAGGTCACGAGTTCAACTCTCGTCCTCGCTACAAATAAAAAAAGAGAAGTATTGCTTCTCTTTTTTTTGTTTATGAAGGTTTTAAATCCATTTAGGATCTTATAATTTTTACAGAACCATTTAATTCAATCTTGATAATTTGGGATGGAGTAGTCATTTTTTCATCTATACGTTCTGAAACGATTTCATTTACTCCGTTCTTAATTTTTTGATTGATTGTTGAAAATGAAGTAGGGTGGGGTTCTCCAGATATATTTGCTGAAGTACTTACTATAGGTTTTTTGATTGATTGAATTAATTTTAAACAGATAGGGTCTTTAGTAATTCTGATTCCAATTGAACCATCTTGAGCTAAAATCGAAGGAGCTAATCCTTTTGCATTTGGATAAATGATGGTTAATGGTTTTACAGCAAAATCAGCAAGGTCATAACATACTTCAGGGAAGTCAGGAATGTATTTTTCGACCATTTTAAAGTTGTCTACCAAAATAATAAAACTTTTTTCAGTTGACCTATTTTTGAGTTCCATTATCTTTTGACAAGCAGTTTCATCTGTTGCATCACAACCAATTCCCCAAATAGTATCTGTAGGATAGAGAATTATCCCCCCATTTTTTAAGCTTTCAATTGCTTTATCCAAATTCATATTATTCATCTAATAAATCAGGTCTTTTTTCTCTTGTTCGTTCAATTGCTTTTTCTTCTCTCCATTGTTCAATTTTAGCAGTGTCTCCTGATAATAATATTTCAGGTACTGACCATCCATTAAATTCAGGGGGTCTTGTATAAACTGGTGGAGAAAGAAGTCCGTCTTGAAAACAATCAGTTAGAGCTGAAGTCTCATCATTTAATACACCAGGAATTAATCGAACAACGCTATCTACAACAATAGCTGCAGCTAATTCACCACCTGATAATACATAAGAACCAATGGATATTTCTTTTGTGATATAATGTTCTCTAATTCGTTCATCTACACCTTTATAGTGACCACATAAAATCATTAAATTACCTTTTAATGAAAGTGCATTACATAATGGTTGTTCTAACAATTCTCCATCAGGTGACATATAGATAATATCGTCGTAATTTCGTTCACTTTTTAATTTTTCTATTACTGAAGCGATTGGCTCAATGGACATAACCATACCTGCGCCACCACCATATTGATAATCATCTACATTTCTATGTTTGTTAGTAGAGTAATCTCTAATGTTATGAAGGTGAATTTCAGCTAAACCTTTTTCTTGAGCCCTCTTCATAATTGAAGCAGAAAAAGGACTTTCTAATAATTCTGGAAGTACTGTAAGAATATCTATTCGCATAGTACAAAAATAGTATTTTTTGATTATTTAATTAAGGGTTTTTTCTAAATCAACATCAATCTGTTTATAGTTATTGTTAGTTCTAATTTTACACCCTCAAATCTTAACTATCTTCGTAAGATATTCATATATAATGGCGCAAGAAAACGAATATAGATCTAAGGAAGAATTAGAAGAAAAAGAAGCTGATAAAGGAAAACAAAAGAAAGAAAAAAAATCAATTTCTTTCAAGAATCCTATTGAAAACTTTACCTCTCGATTTGATAAAAAGAAAGTGAAAACAGGTGTTGGTATTGGATTAGTATTGCTATCATTTTACTTGTTTTTAGCATGTTTATCATATCTTTTTACTTGGACGATTGATCAAGATAGGGTAATAGATAAAAGTTTGATTGAATTTTTATTTGAAAGTGATGAAGAGCCAGTTTCAAATTGGTTAGGGAAATTTGGTGCATGGACTTCACATTTAATGATTTATAGATGGTTTGGTATTTCTTCTTTTGGAATTTGCTTTTTATTTTTTATTTCTGGTGTAAAAGTACTTTTTAACATAACTTTACTACCAATCAGACGAACTTATTCAATAACATCGCTTTTTATTGTTTGGTCTTCTCTTTTTTTAGGTTTTTTTGCAAATCAAGTGAATTATTTAGGTGGCTCTTTTGGTTATCACATAAATAGATGGTTAAAATTATCATTAGGTGGATTTGGTACTTTTATACTTATTGCCGGCTTACTTTATCTGATTGTCGTAATTCTTTTTAATCCAAATTTCACGGAATTTTTTAATCGTTTGTTTGCGAAAGATGAATTAGAACCTGATTTTTCTCCAGTTGATAATGTAATTCGTACTTCACACACTGTTACACCAGATGATATTCGTGTTGTAAATACAATCAAAGATGAACAGATTGAAAAAGAAACAAAGCCTTTGGTCTTTTTTGCTGATGAAGATGATGAAGACGATGATTTAAGTGACTCAGATTTAGAAATTACTATAAAAAATATTGAAACTCCTATTACGCCAACTCAACCTGTTTTTGAAAATTCGTTTGAAATTGAAGGAGATTTTGAAGATGAGCCAGTTGATCATTTTTCTGCACCATCAAATCCTGTCTCTTCATTAAATTCAACAGATGAGGAATTTTCAATTGAAGTCACACCTCAAGAAGCTGAAATGTCTGATGACGATTTAGATGATTTAAGAAAAGAATATGGGGATTATGATCCTACCTTAGATTTAGCGAGTTATGTTTTGCCTTCTATTGATTTATTAAAAGATTATGGGAAAGGTGGAATTAACATCAATAAACAAGAACTAGAGGATAACAAAAATAGAATTGTTGAGACGTTGTCTAATTATAAAATAGATATCGCTCGAATTAAAGCTACTGTCGGACCTACTGTAACTTTGTATGAAATTGTTCCTGCCCCAGGAGTTAGGATTTCGAAAATTAAGAATTTAGAAGATGATATTGCATTAAGTTTAAGTGCTTTAGGTATTCGTATTATAGCGCCAATCCCTGGAAAGGGAACAATTGGTATTGAAGTACCTAATAGTACACCTGAAATGGTGCCAATGCGTTCATTAATCGCTTCTGAAAAGTTTCAAAATTGCGATTATGAATTGCCAGTTGTGATTGGTAAGACAATTACGAATGAAACCTATATGTTCGATTTAACTAAAATGCCTCACTTATTAGTAGCTGGTGCTACAGGTCAAGGTAAATCGGTTGGATTGAATGCTATTTTAGTTTCTATTTTATATAAGAAACATCCGGCACAAGTTAAATTTGTATTAGTCGATCCGAAAAAAGTTGAGTTAACTTTATTTAACCGTATTGAGCGACATTTCTTAGCGAAATTGCCTGGCGAAGGTGATGCAATTATTACAGATACTTCTAAAGTAGTAAATACAATGAATTCGCTTTGTATCGAGATGGATGATCGATATGAATTATTAAAACAAGCTCAAGTTCGAACAATCAAGGAATACAACGCCAAATTTATTGCACGTAAATTAAATCCAGAGAAAGGTCATAGGTATATGCCTTATATCGTAGTATTGATAGATGAGTTTGCTGATTTAATCATGACTGCCGGTAAAGAAATTGAACATCCGATTGCTCGTATTGCTCAGTTGGCACGTGCTGTTGGTATACATTTAATTGTAGCTACACAAAGACCATCTGTAAATGTAATTACAGGTATGATTAAAGCAAATTTCCCAGCTCGTATTGCTTTTAGAGTTTTGTCTAAAATCGATTCACGTACCATTTTAGATGGCTCTGGCGCTGATCAATTAATTGGCCGAGGAGATATGTTAATCATGAGCGGTTCTGAATTGGTGCGAATTCAATGTGGATTTGTCGATACACCTGAGGTTGAAGCAATTTGTGAATTTATTGGAAATCAACGTGCCTATCCAGAAGCTTTATTATTACCAGAATATGTTGACGAAGGAGCGGATGGTGAGAAAGATTTTGATACAAATGAATTAGATCCGATGTTTGCAGATGCTGCAAGAATTGTGGTAACACATCAACAAGGTTCAGCAAGTTTATTGCAACGTAAATTGAAATTAGGTTATAACAGAGCGGGTAGGATAGTAGATCAATTGGAAGGATTTAATATTATTGGTCCATTTCAAGGAAGTAAAGCAAGGGAAGTATTATTCAATGATATTGTTGCTTTAGATGAGTTCTTAGCACAGAAAAATATATTCTAACTCAAAAGATTTATGCATTTTTAAGCCATTCTATTTCGTAGAGTGGCTTTTTTTTAAACTTAATTTTTTAGGTTGAGATTAAGATAAATGTTGAGATTAAGATGTTCTACTTTTACAAAACTTATTTTAAACTCGTCTCTGTCTCAGTCTTAGCCTCAATCTTATTCTTATTCTTACCCTCAGCCTCAGTCTTAATCTAAAAACTCAATTTTCATCAAGCCATCACGATCAATCTCAGTCAATTTTACTTTTTTAAACGTATTTGATAAGGAAGCGTCAAAAGCTGTTTTTACTTTTACATAGTTTTCAGTGAATCCGAACATCATACCATTATCTTCTTCGTGTTCGAAAAGTACAGTTTTAGTTTTACCTACATTTTGTTCGTAGAAA
>CALPVI020000034.1 GCA_943326975.2 Actinomyces viscosus
AAAAAGTTTTATTTTTTTTGTAACACATTCATATATTAAGCGTACAATCAAAGAGTAAAATCATTTTTTTACATAACTTTGTAGTATGAAAACAGTTGAAGAAATTATTGGTGATTTATTGTTACGCAACAATTGCGTAATTGTACCTTCATTTGGTGGATTTGTCGCTAATCAAACTTCTGCAATTATTGATTACAACAATGGCATAATGACACCGCCAAGAAAATCTGTTTTGTTTAATCGTCAATTGATAAATAACGATGGATTGTTGGTGAAGGAAGTTAGTATGTTAAATTCCTTTGATTATAATCAAGCTGATGCTTTTGTAAAATCGAAAGTAGAAGATTGGAATACGAAATTATCAGAGGGAGAAAGAATTACATTAGACAAAGTAGGATATATTTTTTTAGACGCTGAAAAAAACATTTGTTTCGAACAAGATCGTTTTTTCAATTTATTATTAGAATCATATGGTTTAGGGAAAGTTCATTTTATAGCTGATGAAGATGTTAAGTTTGCTCAACATACAGTTGTAATTGATCACCCAACTTTGTCTGTTGAGGAGAAACCTTTATTTGTAATAGAATCAACAAATATCGATGTACTACCAATTGAACCAGTAGAAAGACCATTTGTTGAAATAGAACATCCTGCAAGTAAGTCAAAAACGCGTGTATGGAAATACATTGCAGCGGCTGTACTTTTACCGATTGCTTTTTATACATATTGGTTGCCAATGAAAACAAATGTGTTGGAATCAGGTATAATTTCGATTAAGGATTTTAATCCGATGTATCGAACAGCTGATGGGAAATATAGTAAGCAAAATATCAAATTGGTTGATTTAAAAAAGAATTCCGAAGCGTCTTTAGAAAGTTCGATTAATTCTATACCAGCGGATGTTTCAAATTATGCTTTCAAATTTAACGATGATATTTATATCAATGTTCGATTAAAGGACACTTCATCAACAGTTGTAGCTTCTGTTGATCCTGTTTCTGAATTTGAAACAACTGAAGTTGTAAAAAATATTGCTTCTCCTAAAGTGGTAAAAACGATAGTTAAAAAAGTTGAGGAGAAACAAACATTTGATTTAGTTGTTGGAGCCTTTGGAAGTTCTGAGAATGCAAATAAGCTAGTTGCTGAATTGAATTCAAAAGGGTTTACAGCAAAAATTGTAGACAAAAATGGAGCTTTGTATAGAGTAAGTGCTGGAACGACAACAAACTTAGACGCAATTCAGAAAGTAAAAGCAGCAGCTAAAGTTATCGGTTTCGATGGTTGGGTTTTGAAAAAATAATCTATTTCAGATTTTAATTTATTTCATAGAGTCATATATTATTTTCATTAATTAAAAACAAACTAATTTTTTGTTTTATTACATATTTTGTGCGTTTTATTACATAATTTCGTAAACACAAGAATTTGATAACATTTAGGCAACATTTTTTTTCTTTTTTTGCACAAGAAATACTAGTAAAACAAACGCATATCAATGAAAAAATTTAAAAACTTACTTTTCTATATAGTCATTACAGGTACTTTTTCAGTTTTAATGAAATGGATTATCGATAATGGTAAGTATTTGGAATTGGGGAAGAAAATTATTCCGCCAGTTTCAAAAAATAGTCATTGGGGAGAGTTTTTAGAATCGATGAGTCATAATATTCATCATCCGTTAGCAATTTTGTTAGCACAAATAATTACTATTTTATTTTTTGCTCGAATTTTTGGTTGGTTGTTTAAGCGTATTGGACAACCTACTGTTATTGGTGAAATTATAGCAGGTATTTTATTAGGTCCATCTTTGATTGGGATGTATTTCCCAGAATTTTCTCATGCTTTATTTCCTAAAGAATCTTTACCAAATCTTGGTTTTTTAAGTCAAATCGGTTTAATTCTTTTCATGTTTGTGGTTGGAATGGAATTGGATTTGAAAGTTTTAAAAAATAAAGCGAATGATGCTGTAGTAATTAGTCATGCAAGCATTATTATTCCATTTACATTAGGTTTGGGTTTTGCTTATTTGATTTATAATCAATATGGTCCTCCAGGTAAACCTTTCTTATCATTTGGTTTATTTCTTGGAATTGCAATGAGTATAACAGCTTTTCCTGTTTTAGCGCGTATAGTTCAAGAAAGAAATTTACACAAAACTAAAATTGGTTCAGTTGTCATTACGTGTGCAGCTGCAGATGATATTACTGCTTGGTGTATATTAGCTGCTGTTATTGCATTTGTGAAAGCAGGATCATTAGTCAGTGCTTTGTATATTATAGGTTTAGCTGCATTGTATGTTTTGGTGATGTTGAAAATGGTAAAGCCATTTTTAAAAATAGTTGGTGATCGTTATGTAAATCAACAAACGATTAGTAAACCAATTGTTGCCGTTTTCTTTTTAACCTTGATTATTTCTTCTTATTTGAGCGAAATAATTGGAATTCATGCTTTGTTTGGTGCTTTTTTAGCAGGAGTAATCATGCCAGACAATATGAAGTTTAGAAATATTTTCATTGAAAAAGTGGAAGATGTTTCTATGATAATTTTATTACCATTATTTTTTGTTTATACAGGATTAAAAACCAATATTGGATTACTGAATAGCGCAGAATTATGGAAGATTTGTGGGTTAATTATTTCAGTTGCAGTAATAGGAAAATTTGTAGGAAGTGCTCTTGCTGCTCGTTTTGTTGGTCAAAAATGGCGTGAAAGTTTAATGATAGGTGCATTAATGAATACGAGAGGCTTAATGGAGTTAATCGTGCTAAATATTGGTTTGGAATTAAAAGTGTTAACACCTGAAGTATTTGCTATGATGGTTATTATGGCTTTAGTTACAACCTTTATGACTGGTCCTGCATTGGATTTAATAAATTACTTGTTTAAAAATCAACGCGAAGAACTAATTATTGAAGCGGCTAATTCTAATAAATTCAATGTTTTAGTTTCTTTTGGGAATTCCGAAAAAGGTAGACCTTTACTTCGTTTGGGGAATAGCTTGGTGAAGAAGTTAAATAAAAATGCTTCAATAACAGCCATGCACTTAGCGTTAAGCGATCAATTAAATAAATTTAATCAAGAAGAGTACGAAACAAATGCTTTTGACCCAATTATTGAAGAATCTCAATCTTTAAATCAAAAGATTACGACTTATTTCAAAGCTTCAGTTGATATTGAAACTGATATTGTTGATGTAGCAAATAAAGGAGCATTTGATTTATTGATAGTTGGTTACGGAAATTCTATATATGACGGAACCTTCTTAGGACGTTTGTTTGGATTTACTACTAAAATCATTAATCCAGATCGTATTATTGATAAAGTAACGGGTAAAGAGAAGTTATTTGAAAGTAATCCTTTTGATGAACGTATTCGCTTTATTTTGGCTAAAACTGAAATTCCTGTAGGAGTTTTAGTTGAACGTGATTTACATCAAATTAAAAAGATTTTCTTACCTATTATAGGGGAAGAGGATTCATTTTTAATGCAATATGCACAGAAATTAATTCATAATTCTGATGCGCAAGTTTCTGTAGTAGATTTAAATGATACGATTGGTAATTTACCCGAATTGAAAGATAGTATTCGTTCAATCGAAAATCAAGCACCTAATCATATTCATGTCCTTCGAAATAAAATGATTGATACGTCTATGCTTTCAGATTATGATTTAATTGTAATTAGTATGGATAGCTGGAAAAAAATCATCGATAGTCAAGAAAATTGGTTGGAAAAAAGTCCTTCTTTATTGATTATTAAACCTTAAATTTCATACTTTCTTTTTTTCTTAAAATACTTCTATTAACTTTACTTTCATATAATTTAAACATAGGTTAAATGAAAAGAAGATATTTAAGTATTGTTTTTGTTGGTTTTATTGGGTTATTATCTGCACAAGAGACAACAACAAATGCTGAAAAAAGTGAATATAAATTCACTAAAATCGCCCATTTAGATGCAACTCCAGTATTAAGTCAAGGTTATACAGGTACTTGTTGGAGTTTTTCAACATTATCTTTTATCGAATCTGAATTAATTCGTAAAGGCAACAAAAATCCTGATGTTTTATCTCAAATGTATATTGCGCGTAAGGCATATGAAGGGAAAGCGGATAAATACATTCGTTTAGATGGTAAAGGTAATTTTTCTGAAGGAGGTGCATTTCACGACATTCCTTTTGTGATTAAAAATTATGGAGTTGTTCCTTTAGAGGTTTACAAAGGTTTAGGTTATGGAAAGGAAGTACATGATCACTCTGAGTTTTTTAGTGTTTTAAATGGCGCTGTTCAAGGTTTACTTTCTTATATGAAGGAAATGGATGACAGAGGTATTTCTACAGCTTGGAAACCGGCTATTAACGGAATTTTAGATGCATACTTAGGTAAAGATGTTACCGAATTTGAATTCAAAGGTAAAAAGTATACTCCTAAATCTTATGCAGCATCTTTAGGTTTAAATATGGATGATTATATTTCTGTAACTTCTTTTGCAAGCGCAGAACAATATAAAAAATGTTTAATTGAAGTTCCTGATAACTGGGGATGGAAAGAAAGTTATAATGTTGGATTAGATGAGTTAGTAGATTTAACAGAAAGCGCATTAAAATCAGGTTATACTGTTGCATGGGGTGCTGATGTTTCTGAGAAAGGATTTAGTTTCAGAGAAGGTATTGCAGTTGTTCCTGAAGATCCAAATACAATTCAAGTAAGAGGAAAGGATAATAAAAACTTTTCAAATGCAGGAGCAGATAAACTTTCAAATGCATTTGTAACGCCAGTTAAAGAATTAGCTATTACTCCTGAATTACGCCAAAAAGCATATGATTTAAAAACTACAACAGATGATCATGGAATGCACATCGTTGGTGTATACAAAGATCAAAATGGTGTAAGATATTTCTTAGTAAAAAATTCATGGGGAACAGATAATTATCCACAAGGTTATTTATATGTTTCTGAAAATTATTTCAAATTCAAAACAATGAATATTTTCTTACACAAAGATGGTATTCCTTCATCTTTAAAAAAGAAATTAGGATTGTAAAAGTATATGCTAATAAATGAAATGGTCGGATTTATTCCGACCATTTTTTTTGATTAATACCTTAATAATTAATAGTTCAACTTAAAATATTTTCTTAACGAAAAAATCAATTTATTTTATTTGTTTTCAGTATATAAATATTGTAACTTACTAGAAATAAATTATTAGCTATGGACAGATTGACACCAGCAGAGGAGCAAGTGATGCTTCGGCTATGGAAACTTGAAAAAGGTTCTGTTAAGGAGATTGTTGAACTGTATGAAAATCCGATTCCAGCATATAATACTACTTCTACTATCGTTCGTATTTTAGAGCGTAAAAAATTTATTAAACATAAAGCCGTAGGAAGAGGATATATTTATATGCCAAGGATTTCTAGAGAGATTTACAGGCAGTATCTTACGGAGTATTTACTAAAGAATTACTTTGATGATGATAAGCAAACATTAATTGATATTATTCATGAAAACAAGTAAATTCTTTTTAAACTAAAAAGCAGTCCTAGAAATCTAAGACTGCTTTTTTATTTTTGGTTGTTTAATTTGTTTTGATGATTTTATGCACTTTAATATCTTCCTTCAAAGATGTTTGAATAAAGTAGATTCCATTTATAAGATCTGACAAATCAATTTCAATTGTATTTCGAAGTGGTGTTAATTCTTTAATAGTTTTTCCTTCAATATCTTTGATTGTAATTACTTCCAAGCAATTTTTAGATGCAACAGTTACCTTACCATCTGTTGGATTTGGATACACAACGATTTCATTTTCATTTAAATATGTGTTACCATTAAATTTGAAATGCTGAATACTACTGTTTTCAAAATCTTCAGTTATAGCATTACAATCAATGTGTTTTTCATCGATTGACTTTTCACAAATTGGTAAAGATACTATTTCATTTTCCATCCAACGTTCTTCGCTAGGTATACATGAAATAGGATTGTTTGAAAGTCCTCCAAATTCAATTCCTTTAGGAAGAATAGGTAAACAACCGATTTCATTGTCATTTGCGTAGAAATAGCTTAGTCCATTCGGTAAGGAAGGTAGTTTTCGAATTTTATTAAAACTACACCATAGACTTTTAAGACCTGAAGGCAATGAAGGTAATGTTTTCAATTGATTTGAAGCACACATTAATTCTTGCATTGTTTGAGGTAAAGCAGGAAGTGAAGTAAGCTTATTTTCACTGCAATCTAATACTACTAAAGTTGATGGTAACGATACTATTTTATCCAAATAATTCAAGCTAACTTCTAAGCGAGTTAATTTTTCAGGAAGTGGCGGTAAGTATGTGAATTGATTGTTCGCACAATTTAAATTTTTCAACCATTTTGGTAATTCATTCAATTGTTTAATTTGGTTGTTTGCACAGTTTAATACGATTAAGATTTCAGGTAATTCACCCAATTCAGTAAGTTGATTATTCGCACAATTTAACTCAATCAGCGCAGAACCATACGGTATCTTTTTCAATTGATTACCATTACCAATGAAGGTTTTTAATCCCTTTGGAAATTTAGAAATGCTTTCAATTTGATTATAACTAATATTCAAGTATATTAATTTTTCAGATAATGGTGCAATTGAGTTCAATTGGTTTTTTGAACAATCTAAATGACGTAATTTTTTTCCTAAAACAGGCAAATTTTTCAAGTAATTCGCACTACAGTTCAACCAAATCAAATGTGAAGAAAGTTGAGGTAAATTTTGAGCAAAATTAGAAGAACAATCTAAAACTTTAAGGTTTTTAAAATACTCTAATCCTGTAAAGTTTTCGATGTATAAAGCTGAACAAAATAAAGAATCCTCATGAACAATTTTCGGGTTTTCGGTATCCAAAATTGATCCATTCATCGCTGTTGGATAATGCTCATTTAAGAACGCAGCAAAATTGGCATCGGGTATCGAAACTCTATTTTGAGCATTTCCAATGAAGGAAACCAATAACAATATGAAAGTAAATCTTAGCATTTATAGGCTTTGAGCAAATACATAACTCCACTCATAAACTTACTAAAGAAACACGCCTTTTTTTGAAAGATTTTTAATACATATAAACGATTTGCTGTTGATAATTGTTCGTTAGTATATTTTATTGATTAATAGATTTTTACATATTAAATTAACACAAAAAAATGGAATGTTAATTAATAAAAACAAAATTTTATTGTCAGTTCAAAAACCTGTAAATTCACCTGAGAATTTAGTTCAAAATTAGAGTTGTACCCTGATTCCGTTTCCGTAATAGAGTTCTTTTCCAGTGGTTGTTTTCATCCAAAGTTCAAATAACTGAATAGAAGATTTTGGAAAATAACGTTGAGATAATCGATCGATATCTTTTGTTGTAATAGTAGGAGAGTAGGTGTTTAAAATCAAAAACCCATTTTTATTTAAAAGCGATTGTGCGAGTGATAGAAGGCTTTCTAATTTGTCTTCTAATTTCCATTTCTCACCTTTAGCCCCAATGCCCCAAGCTGGAGGATCCATAATAATACCATCGTATTTATTTCCTCTTTTTACTTCTCGTTCTGCAAATTTTAAAGCATCTTCATGTACCCATTTCGTATTTTCTAAATTACTTAATTCTTGGTTTGTTTTTGCCCAAGTAATCAATTGTTTAACTGAATCTACATGAATTGTTTCTGCAAGCGTTGAGCGTGCAGCTAAAGATGCAGCTCCTGTATATGCAAATAGGTTTAAAAATTTTGAAGATGGAGTAAGTTTAGATACGATCATCTCCCAGTTGATTGCTTGTTCTGGGAAAATACCTAAATGTTTGAATTTAGTTAGTTCTAAATGAAAGGTTAGTTTATTCCATTGAATGTTCCAATTTTCAGGAACATCATCTTTTAACGTGTTCCAAAAACCTGATTGACCACCTTTTGATATGAATTCAAAATGGGCTTTTTCTTCCCATTCTTTGAATGATAATTCTGATTTGAAATAGGCTTGAACTTCGGGGCGAATTGTAATAATCTCACCCCATCGTTCCAATTTTTTTCCACCGCCTGCATCGATTAACTCGTAATCGTCCCAACCTTTGGTATATAAGCGTATGTTTTCCATTTATGAAAAGTCTAAATTCTATTAACTTAAAATTTAAGCTTGAATATTATCTACGAGACATTTTCATTCTTCCTCCACCCATTTGAGCCATTCTCATTTGGTTTTTAGAAGGAACTCCCATTGCCATTTGTTTTTGCATTTGAGAGATTTGGTCTTTCATCATTCCGTTTTTGTCTAATTTTTTTGCCTCAGCCAACAAAGTTGTTGCTTCGTTTCTTCTGTTTGTTTGCGCACAAATACCCGCTAAATGCATTTTTGCTACTGCATTATCTTGCGCTGTTCTTAAGCCTAATCCTAATGCTTTTCTCAGTATTTGTTCACTTTTCGCAAATCCGAATTCTTGTGTATTCATTACAGCTTGTAAAAACAAAACATAAGCATGTTGGCTTTTTGGTAACAAATGCGGAGCAGTAATTTTATTGATTTGATCCTTTGCTTTATCTGTATTTCCTAAGCGCATTTGGTTTAATGCTAAAATCATATAGATATTTCTAAAGAAAGTTAATCCGATTATTGCTGTAACAAAAATCATTACGATTGCCCAACCCCAGTGTCCAGTTCCGAATAAGTAAACTACATATCCTAATGAAGCCGCAGCTAAGATGCTACGTAATATAAAATTTCTCATTTTTTTAATCTATTGTTGCGATACATTTTAATTCGATAGCGATTGGAGAAGGTAATGCATTTACTTCTACAGTCGTTCTACAAGGTAAATTATCTTTAAAATATTCGGCGTATAATTTATTGTAAGTTTGGAAATCACGTTTCATGTCTACTAAAAAAGTAGTAACATCAACTAAGTTTTCCCATTTAGAACCTGATTCTTCTAAGATAACACGAACGTTATCAAAAACGCTTCTGCATTGTGCTTCAAAATCAAATTCGATAAAGTTTCCGTGTTTGTCTCTTTTCAATCCTGGAACCTCTGAATCTGTTGCATCAGATCCTGCAGTTCTTGGACCTACTCCTGAAAGGAATAATAAGTTACCTACGCGTCTTGCATGTGGATATAAACCTAATGGTTTAGGCGCTTTTTCTGTTGAAATACGTGAATTATCAGACATCTCTAAAATTTTTCAGCAAATATAGTGAGAGTTTCACGATTTATCTACTTTCTATCTTCAAAATTATCACCAAATAGATGTATGATTTGTACTTTTTTAATCCAATAATCCTCAAATATGGAAAGAAATAAAAATACGTACCTTTGATTCAATAAAAGTAAAATTTTGAAAGTATGTCTTTTTCTTCATTAGGTTTATCTGAAAGTCTTGTTTCTGCATTGTTGGAGCAAAATATTACAACACCTTATCCAATACAATCTGCAGCAATTCCGTCTATTTTAGAAGGAAAAGATATATTAGGAATTGCACAAACAGGATCGGGTAAAACAGCAAGTTTTGCTTTACCAATTTTAGAACGTTTTCAGGAATTAAAGCCTGCGAAAAATAGACATATCAGTGCATTGATTCTTGTGCCGACACGTGAATTGGCAATACAAGTAAATGACGTTTTTCAGTCTTTGAGTAGAAATCTTCCAAAACGCACTAAATCAATGGCAGTTTATGGAGGTGTTTCGATTAATCCACAAATGATTGGTTTACAAGGAGTAGATGTATTAGTTGCTACGCCAGGTAGGTTATTGGAATTGATATCATACAAAGCACTTTCGCTTTCTGAAGTTAAAGTATTAGTTATAGATGAGGCAGATAAAATGTTGAATTTAGGGTTTGAAGAAGAGATGAATCAAATTTTTCAACTGCTTCCTAAAAAACGTCAAAATTTACTTTTTTCAGCAACTTTGAGTCCAAATGTTGATGCGATCAATAGCGTCTTATTGGATAATCCAGTAGTTGTCAAAATTGAATCAGAGGAAGAGAATATTGATTTAATTAAACAATTGGCTTATACTATTTCAGAAGAAAAGAAAGGGCCTTTATTGCGTTATGTTATTAAGCAAAATAAAATGCAGCAAGTGTTGGTTTTTACTTCTTCTGTTCATCGTGCTGATAGTGTAACCGTTAAGTTGAATCACAATGGCGTAAATGCAAAAGCTATACACAGTAAGAAAAGTCAAGAAGCGAGAAATATTGCTTTGAAACAATTTAAAGAAGGTAAATTAAGGGTGTTGGTTGCGACCGATTTAATAGCAAGGGGTATTGATATTAAATTTTTACCTTTCGTAATCAACTACGAATTACCACGTTCACCAAAAGATTATGTTCATCGAATCGGTAGAACGGGTAGGGCAGAAGCAAGTGGTGAAGCAATTTCTTTCATATCACCAGATGAAGAACATCATTTCAAAGTGATACAAAAGAAAATGAAAAAGCAAGTTGAAACGTTAGATGGTAATGTGATTGATTTGAATGGGTTTTAAAATCTCAATTTTGGATTTGAAAAGTATCTAAAATTTTATCAGCTAAAACATCGCTTAATTTGAAGTAACTTTCATTGGTCCAACCGCCTACATGAGGTGTAAGAATCACATTATCAGATTGTAATAAATATTGAAAAGGTGCGGGTAAATTTTGTTCGAAGAAATTTTCAAAACTTGTTTTTTCGTATTCGATGACATCTAAACCAGCTCCAATCACTTTATCTTGTTTCATTGCATCTACCAACGCTGCAGCATCTACAATTTTTCCGCGAGAAAGGTTTAGTAAGAAAATTGGTTTAACTAATTTTTGAAAAAATGCTTCATTGGCGTAATAGATTGTTTCTTCGTTTTGTGGTACGTGAAAACTAATTACATCAGCTTGATCCAAAATTGCTTCTAAGGTGCACTCTTTTACGAAGTCACTTCCAAAGCTGTTTTTATATTTATCGTAAGCAATCACGTTTACGTCAAATCCTCTTAATTTTTTTGCAAAGGCTTTACCATTATTCCCATAACCG
>CALPVI020000035.1 GCA_943326975.2 Actinomyces viscosus
AAAAGTTTTATTACATCAACATACCTCCACAAACATGAATTGTTTGTCCAGTAATGTAAGATGACATATCTGAACCTAAAAATACTGTTAAATCAGCAACATCTTTAGGAGAACCACCTCTTTTCAATGGAATTGAATTTCTCCATTCTTCCACAACTTTTTGATCTAATGCGCCTGTCATTTCTGTTTCGATAAAACCTGGAGCAATTGCATTGCAACGGATATTACGTGAACCTAATTCTTGTGCTATCGATTTTGTAAATCCTATTAAACCTGCTTTAGAAGCCGAATAATTTGATTGTCCTGCATTACCACTAACCCCAACAACTGATGACATATTAATAATAGAACCTTTTCTTGCTTTCAACATCGGACGTTGAACTGCTTTTGTTAAATTGAAAGCAGATTTCAAGTTTGTATTGATAACATCATCCCATTGCTCTTCAGTCATTCTCATCAATAAAGTATCACGCGTTATACCTGCATTATTAACAAGAACATCAATTGTTCCAAATGTTTCAACTACATCATCAACTAATTTTTGAGCTTCATCAAATTTGCCTGCATCAGACTTAAATCCTTTTGCTACTCCACCTTCTGCAGTTAATTCATTTTCTAATGCACGAGCTTTTTCTTCTGAAGATAAATAAGTAAAAGCAACTTTTGCTCCTTGTTTCACACATTCTTCAGCAATTGCTTTACCAATTCCTCTAGATGCACCTGTAATCAATACAACTTTGTCTTGTAATAATCCCATATTATAATTGTTTTTTCATTTTTAAAAAACTGATTTTTTTAAAACCAATTGAATTTTCAAATATACTAATTATCCTCTTTTCAACTAACAGCTTATTTAAATCTTAATTAAAGAAGTCCCAAGTAATTCCCAATTGAATGTAATTTTTTTGAATCGGATACCCAATCAACTGTTGATTTGTTTTATCATTCCATAAATAACCTAAATTATTTACTTTTAAAAACATTCTAAATTCATTCATTGCAATACCAATAAATGCGTTTAAATTCAACATCGCTTTAAATTCTTTCATCGAATTCGTTAACGTATACATTTCCAATTGATAATTATAACCTACTAATCGATAATTGGAAATATAGGATAAATCTACACCATAGATATATTCTAACTTTTTAGATTTAAATGCTTTGCCTTTCAAGAATAATCTTGCACTTAAATGATAGTCAGGTAAAAGATTCAATTCTTTAGACTGAACAGAGAAATTACATCTTGGTTGAAACGTAAATTTCTTGTATGTCAAGCTACTGTATATAGAAATAATAGATGATAAATTCGTCTTCAATGTATCATTTCGCCAAACAGAGTTGATAAAATAATAGTTGTTTTTCAAAAAAGCAAAAGAAGAATTTACACCAAATTTCACATTTCTATTCGCTTCAAAATTTAAATCCAAATTTCCAAAAAAACGAGTTTGCAATTGATAATTAGACAATTGATAATTATAATTATTAGAAAAGTAAGATCGTTGAATCGGTAAAGGTAATTTTTGTTCAACTAATGCATCTGCATTCAAATCAAACTTATTAAAAGAAGTTGAAAAATGCGTTTGGTTGGACCATTCGTTTTTCGCACCCACTAAATTAAATGCAAATTGATTCGAAAATGAATGTTTAGCCGATACAAAATGTAAATTGGACAACATACTAATTTCGCTTGTATCACGATGATTTCCTAAATTTTGCACATTCCAATATCTATGACTTATCAATGCATCGAAATACATTTTTCTATGCTTTAAATAGAATCCTCCAGCATTTTCAATTGAAGCTAACTGAAACTGATCACGTGTTGTATTACTATCAATATTTATTATTGAATATTTTGTAGAAGTAAAAACCTCATTAAAAACGCGATTGTTTGTTTTAAATTTATGTAACGTACTTACTCCAAATTGTTTAGTTGAATCTTTTGAAAAATTAAATTGATTTTTAAGCGTATAGTTATTCTTTTTAATTTCTGAAAATGATCCAGATGAAGTTCCGTTCAATACATCAACATACTCTAACCCTTGAGATATTAAAGTCGAATCTTCTATTACACCTCCATTTAAAGCTAATTTTTGATATGAATAATCCCCCTCAAACTTTGCAGAATAAAATCTACCGTTCTTTCTAAGATTAAAACTGAAATCTCTAAAACTAAAACCGCTGTTTTTCAAAAATCCATTTGAACTATTTTGATTAATCTTAAAATTCAATAATATCTTTGAATTTAAGGCTTGTTCATAATCAACTTTTAGAAACTGAGTCCCTTTTGAACCAAAAGCATAATTAAAACCTACATGCGGCAATGAAGTATATGTAAATTTATGCGAAACCTCTCTTTGATTGAAATTTTGAAATTCAGAATGATTTAGAATAAATTTTGGTGTAATATATAATTCCCCATCAAAACTTCCTCCAGGTATATTCAATAAAGGTGAAGCTACTCTACAATCCATTGAATCTAATACTCCTGCAGAATAATAGCCAAACTTTAACGAATCTTTTTCTTCGTACACAAAATTTTCCTGCGCAGAAAGTCGAAACGCAAATAAAATCAAACAACAAGAGAAAACGAAAAACTTCATAGAGAATACATACACAAAAGTAAATGTATAAAAAAAGGGGCATATAGCCCCCTTCAATATTTTAAAAACTTAAAATTACTTTTTGTTTACAGCAATTTGTAAACCAGATTTTAAGTTAGCTGCTTTGTTTGAATGGATAACATTAACTTTAGCTAATTTATCAATCATAGCAAATACACTTGGCAATAAAGTCACAGACTCTTCTTTAGTAGAAGCACGTAATTTACGTACAGCATTACGAGTAGTTTTGTGAATGTATTTATTACGTAATCTTTTAGATTCGTTTGATCTGATTCTCTTCTTTGCAGATTTATGATTTGCCATTTTTTTTCTTTTTTATAAAATTAGTGAACTTTTGTTCTTGCAGCCCATAGGAGAATCGAACTCCTGTTTCCAGGATGAAAACCTGGCGTCCTAACCACTAGACGAATGGGCCGTAATATTTCAATGTTTGTTTTGCAGCCCATAGGAGAATCGAACTCCTGTTTCCAGGATGAAAACCTGGCGTCCTAACCACTAGACGAATGGGCCGTAAAATTTAAGCCTTTGCTTTAATTTCGGAGTGCAAATATATAATGTTTTTCTTTAACTGCAAAAGTAATTTCACTTTTTTTTCTTTTTTTTTATCCATTAATAAAAACTTAATGAATTTCAAGCACTTATACTTTGAATTTTTTAGCGTTGTAAACCTCTTCTACAACGCTAAAAAGTAATTTTAATATGCTTTCGCAATAACCACTCTTCGTTTGGATGGTTTTCCTGTAACCATACAATAACCTTCCTCCTCCTCTACTTCCAGAGGTATGCATCTTATTGTTGCCTGAGTTTCTGCTTTAATCAATTCTTCAGTCTCAGCAGTTCCGTCCCAATGAACTAAGAAAAACCCTCCTACTTCTTTTAATTGAGTTTTAAACTCTTCATAAGTATCTACTTTACGAATATTATCAGCTCTAAATTTAACTGATCTTTCAAATAAATTTGTTTGAATTTCTTCTAATAAATTTTGGATGTAACTATCTAAACCTTCAAAATCTACAACTGATTTCTCTTTTGTATCTCTTCGAGCAATTTCAATTTTCCCATTCTCTAAATCTCTTGGCCCCATCGCTAAACGAACAGGCACTCCTTTAGTCTCGTATTCAGCAAACTTCCAGCCTGGACGTTTATTTACATCATCATCGTATTTGAATGAAATTCCCAATTTTGTCAACTTAGCTTTTAATTCATGTGCTTTTGCAGAAATATTTGCTAAATCTTCTTCCGTTTTATGAATTGGAACCATCACCACCTGAATTGGTGCTAAAGCTGGAGGTAAAACCAAACCTTCATCATCAGAATGTGTCATAATTAACGCACCCATCAATCGTGTTGAAACACCCCAAGATGTTGCCCATACGTGCTCTAATTTACCTTCTTTATCTGCAAATTTAACATCAAATGCTTTCGCAAAATTTTGTCCTAAGAAATGAGACGTACCTGCTTGAAGTGCTTTCCCGTCTTGCATCATTGCTTCAATACAATACGTATCATCTGCTCCTGCAAAACGCTCACTTTCTGTTTTAACACCTCTAATAACAGGCATAGCCATAAATTTTTCAGCAAATTCAGTGTAGACATCTAACATTTGCTTTGCTTCTGCAACTGCCTCATCTTTAGTAGCGTGAGCAGTGTGCCCTTCTTGCCATAAAAACTCAGCCGTTCTCAAGAATAAACGCGTTCTCATTTCCCAACGAACAACATTTGCCCACTGGTTAATTAATATAGGTAAATCTCTGTAGGATTGAATCCAACCTTTGTATGTATTCCAAATAATAGCCTCACTTGTAGGACGAACAATTAACTCTTCCTCTAATTTAGCTTCTGGGTCAACAATTAATTTTGAAGGATTATTCGGATCTGTTTTTAATCTATAATGTGTTACAACAGCACATTCTTTTGCAAATCCTTCTGCATTTTTTTCTTCCGCTTCAAACAAGCTTTTAGGAATGAACAATGGAAAATAAGCATTTTGATGTCCTGTTTCTTTAAACATTTTATCCAACTGTGCCTGAATCTTTTCCCAAATAGCATAACCATAAGGTTTAATCACCATACACCCTCTAACTCCTGAATTCTCAGCTAAATCGGCTCTAGTAACTAACTCATTATACCATTTAGAATAATCTTCTTCCCTTGTGCAATTTTTTTGTGCCATTTGATTTGAAATAATTTATTGATGGCAAAGTTAAAAAATTAAGGGAATAATATTTCAAGTTGAGAACAACTAATTCAAAACTTTAATTACTGCTTCTGAAAATGAGATTTTATTTAATTTACTGTTAATCCAAGCATAAATATTAAAATATTCCAAAATGACACGTTCTTGATGGTGCTGCATTACCTCTTTTAATTCCAACTCCATTTGTTTTAACACAACAATTTTCTCAGAGTTTGTTATCGTTTTTGCTAATTTACGAATGTGTTTTACACAGATCGTTTCAGCATCATACCCTCTTTCTTTCTTGTTTAAATAGCGATTAGTCGATTTTATTACATAATCAAGAAAATCATAATTCTCTAATTCATAATGCAATACTAGATTAAACAATCGTGAAAAAGTATAAATATCTTGTCTTAAATTCTGTTCATTATCATTGATAACCACATTTAAATAATTCAAAGCTTTCTTATATTCACCAATTCCAAAATAACTATATGCTTTATTATATGTAAATCGAATCTCTGATTCCTTATTTATCTTATCACCATAATACCGTTGCAGTTCTTCAATTTTAGGAATCAATTCAACACTTTGCTGAAATTCACCTTTCGCATGAAATAGATTCAATTCTTGATTAAATGAGTTTGTAAATAATCTCACTAAAATATCTGTAGAATTAAATCCTTTTTCAAATTCCAAAGCCCTTAAATCATCGATTAATTTTTGAGCATTAGTAAAATCTTTACTATCTAAATGACACCTTAACAAATGTGCCAATGTTAGCACATAACGTTGAGCTGAATCAATTTTTATATTCGGATGATTATCCAATATATCTCTCGTTTTATTAAAAAACTGGAAACTATCGGCATAATTCCTATTTGTTGCCGCACACAATCCCTTTATGTAATAACAAATGGAAGCAGCTCGTGTAGAAAGTGCTGTATTTTTACCTTTTATTAAATGATGGTCTGCAATTTCTTCGACAATCTTTCGCTCTTCGTCCGTTCGAGTGAATCCACCGCTTCGAAATATTAAATTAATTTTAGAATAAACTATTTGATATTCCGCTAAATTTCTTAGTTTAGAAACTACCATCTCTTCCTCTTCAACCAATTGATCTAAATCAGTTGAAAATTCACCAGCCTCATATGCCTCTTCTAACAATCGTTTTTCCCATGAAATCAACTCATACCAGTAATAAAACTTTTCGTTCTCTCTTGCTAATTCTTTTGCTCGTGCTACAAATTTCTCACATTCTTTATATAATGCTTTATTATATAACACTTCTACATTTTTTATCTCTTGCTTCAATAAACTACTTACTGATTGCTCACTATAAAATGACCTTAAACTTTTGAGAATTAACTTATATAAATGATTTTTTTCAGAAGGTAAGTGCTTAACAAATTTTTCGTTTGAAAAATGATTCTTTAACTCTTCTTCATTATAAATTGATTGCTTTTCAACGAAATCAAAAATCTTTAAATAATTTTTATCACCTGTTTGTAAAGAAGATGACAATTTAAAAAATCGTTTCTCAGATTTAGAAAGAGATTTGATTAATTTAAAAAGTTCTGTAGAAGGCTTCATATTATTTAACTTTATTCGATAGCAATTCAAATATAATTAAAATTGCATACAAACGATTAATGCTAACTTAAAATAAAACACATTAAACTTCTATTTTAAAGCTAAAAATGAATAACAATGTTGTACTCCTAAAAAAGTAAAGCTCTCAACTTTTTACAGTGAGAGCTTACTAACAAACAACAAACAACAAACAAACTCATTTATATGAGCTGAACATAATAAAGGAGATTATCGAACATTAACCTTTTGTCCTTTACTAATTTTTTCGTCTGGAGACAGCGTATTATTTAATTTTATTAAAGATTCTAATTTCAATGCTTGTTCTTGAGAAATTTGACGAAGAGTAGTTGTTCCAGATACAACAATTTCATCTTTATCTCGATCTTTCGATCTTCTTCTTTTAGGTTGCAAATAAACGATATCACCTTCTTCTAAGACATCTTTTCGTAAACCAAAATCGTTATATTTATACAACTGCCATAAACCAAGATTAAACTCTTTGGAAATTTTATAAAAAGTATCCCCTTTTTTAGCTACAACATATTTTACTTTATTTGTATGCATTTGAACAGCATGTACATTTTCGTTTGATTGCTTAACTGCTAACACCATTGGTGAACTTAAACTATTCGAATTTCCAATTACATCTAATTCGTTTAATTTAAGCGACTCAATTATTTCAATTAATAATTCTGGGTATTTAGGATTAGTTGCATATCCTGCATCTTTTAATCCCTTAGCCCAAGATTTATAATCTACTATATCTAATGCAAACAATTTAGAATATCTTGATTTAGTTGTTAAAAACTTACTATGATCGATATATGAATCCTCTGAACTATTATAAACTCTGAAACATTCATCTTTCGCATCATCATCCATGTACATTTTATCTCCTGTCCAATCGTGGCATTTAATACCAAAATGATTATTTCCTTTTTTAGCCAAATCAGAATTTCCACTTGAACTTTCTAAAATACCTTGCGCCAAAGTTATACTTGCAGGAATCTTGTAATCTATCATTTGCTGAATGGCAATTTGCTTCCACATATTAGTATACTCTTCTTTAGAAATTCTTTTATCTGAATTTCCAAATAAGCTCACACTTACCGACATGAATACTATTATTATAAGAATTGCCTTCATTTTGCGACTAATTACACTTTCTAATACGAGAGTTATAAACAATAGTTACATAAATTGTTAATAACCTTTTACTTTGGAGATGACTTTTATCATTTTCTCTAAAATCAATCCACGTTATCTTTGAAATCAGAAAAAGTAAAAACGACAAAATGTCTCTAAAAACTAAATAGTTATGTCATTTTTTCCGATTTAACGACTATTTTTTTAATTGGATTATAATTTGAGGAATTGAAAACAGAAAATTGAAAATTATGGACTTTACTAAATTCACAATTAAATCACAAGAAGCTTTACAGAAAGCACATATTTTGACCGAACAAAATGGAAATCAAACTATCGAATTAGGCCATGTACTAAAAGCAATTTTTGAAGAAGATAAAGACATCACCCCTTACCTACTTCAAAAATTAGAAGTAAACCAAAAAATGCTTGAGTTAGCATTAGATAAAATAATTGAATCCTATCCAAAAGTATCAGGTGGACAAATTTATCTTTCAGCAGCTGCTCAAAAAACACTGAATACCGCTTTAGAAGAAATGAAACAGTTGGGTGATGAGTATGTTTCCATCGAAATGCTTTTGTATAGTATGTTGGAAACAAACGATTCTATCGGTAGACTTTTAAAAGACAATAACATCACAAAAAAAAATCTAAAAAAAGCAATTATGGATTTAAGAAACGGAGATAAAGTAACTTCCAACAGCCAAGAAAGTACTTATCAATCTTTAGAGAAATTTGCGAAAAATTTAAACGAATTAGCAAAAGCAGGAAAATTAGATCCTGTAATTGGTCGTGATGATGAAATCAGACGTGTTTTACAAATATTAACAAGAAGAACTAAAAATAACCCAATTCTAATTGGTGAACCAGGTGTAGGAAAAACAGCTATAGCTGAAGGATTAGCTCACAGAATAATCAGTGGTGACGTTCCTGAAAACCTAAAATCAAAAATAGTTTACTCATTAGACATGGGAGCTTTAATAGCTGGTGCAAAATACAAAGGAGAATTCGAAGAGCGTTTGAAAGCTGTCGTTAAAGAAGTTATCAATGCAGAGGGTGAAATCATATTATTTATTGATGAGATACATACATTGGTGGGTGCTGGAGGAGGTGAAGGCGCTATGGATGCTGCAAATATTCTAAAACCTGCACTTGCTAGAGGTGAATTAAGAGCGGTTGGAGCGACTACTTTAAATGAATATCAAAAATATTTTGAAAAGGACAAGGCATTAGTGAGACGTTTTCAAACCGTTTTAGTAGATGAACCAACAACGGAAGATGCTATTTCAATACTTCGTGGAATTAAAGAAAAGTATGAAAACCACCACAAAGTATTAATTAAAGACGAAGCTATAATTGCTGCCGTTGAACTTTCTCAACGCTACATCACAGATCGACAATTACCTGATAAAGCGATAGACCTAATTGACGAAGCTGCTTCTAAAGTAAGAATGGAGATTAACTCTAAACCGGAAGAACTAGATGAATTAGAACGTAAAATCATGCAACTTGAAATTGAAAGAGAAGCAATTAAACGTGAAAATGATCACAAAAAATTAGAAAGTTTAGAAAAAGAATTATCCAACTTATCTCAACAAAGAGATGCTTTCAAAGCAAAATGGCAAGCTGAAAGAGATGTCATCGATTCTCTTCAAAAAATGAAAGAAGACATTGAAAACTTCAAGTTGGAAGCAGACCAAGCTGAAAGAGCTGGAGATTACGGGAAAGTTGCTGAAATTCGTTACGGAAAAATCAAGGAAGTTGAAGAAAAGCTAGAGAAAACGAAGGGATTACTGACAGATATGCAAGCTAACTCAAAAATGATCAAAGAGGAGGTAGATGCAGAAGGTATAGCTGAAGTTGTTTCAAAATGGACGGGTATTCCAGTAAACAAAATGATTGAAAGTGAAGTAACAAAATTACTTCGCTTAGAAGACGAGCTTGGAAAAAGAGTTGTCGGTCAACACGAAGCAATTGAAGCAATCTCTGATGCAGTTCGACGTTCAAGAGCTGGATTGCAAGATGCACGTAAGCCAATAGGTTCATTTATTTTCCTAGGAACTACTGGTGTTGGAAAAACAGAATTAGCAAAAGCATTAGCTGAATACTTATTCAACGATGAAAACGCTATGACTCGAATCGATATGTCTGAATACCAAGAAAAACATTCGGTAAGTAGATTGGTTGGTGCGCCTCCGGGATACATTGGTTATGATGAAGGAGGTCAATTAACAGAAGCCGTTAGACGTCGTCCTTATTCAATCGTTTTATTAGATGAAATCGAAAAAGCTCATCCAGATGTATTCAATATCTTACTACAAGTTCTAGATGATGGACGTTTAACAGATAATAAAGGTCGTGTAGTGAACTTTAAAAATACAATCATTATCATGACATCTAATATTGGTTCTACAATTATTCACGAGAAATTTGACAATATCAAACCTGGAGAATACGAAAGAGCTGGTGAAAAAGCAAAATTCGAATTGATGGAATTATTGAAACAAACGATTCGTCCAGAATTCTTAAATAGAATTGATGAAACGATTATGTTCTTCCCGTTAACGAAAGATGATGTGAAACAGATTGTAGCAATTCAAATGAATAACTTGAAAAAACTTTTACTTGATAAAGACATTAATTTAGTGGTAACGGAAGATGCATTTGATCACATCACTGAGGTTGGTTATGATCCTTTCTTTGGAGCTAGACCCGTCAAAAGAGTTATACAAAAACAAGTATTGAATGAGTTATCCAAAGCATTACTTGCAGGTAAAGTTGATACAAACGCAAATGTGGTGATGGATATATTTGATCATAAAATAGTTTTCAGAAAACCCATCAGTGAAAAAGAAGAAATGAGAGCTACTATAGCCTAAAAGAGCTAAGGGTATAATAAAGTATAGTAAAAAAAACTATACTAAATTGAAAAGATTTAAAAATAGTATGTATCTTTATACTGATTTAGGTGGTTAGGTTAGGTTGATTAAAGGATAGAGAGGAGACGCCCGTTTCCTCTCTATTTTTTTCTACTCTATTTTATCTAATAGCTAACTTCTCACTGAATTAAAACAAACAAACTCAACAATTATGGAACAAATTAAAGCAGAAATTGCACAATTAAAAACGCAATTAACAGGGAACTTATTCGATGATATCGAAACTCAACAAAAAATATACGAGTTGAAAAAACAACTAAATCCAGAAATTGTTGAACATCCAGAATTAGACGATGATGACGAGTGTTTATCTTGTGGTAGTTAATCAATAGTAAAGATGCCTTCGAGCATCTTTTTTTATTCGTCAAACAATCCTTCCATCGACAATTGAATATCCTTATTTTCAGATGCAAAACCACTAATCTGAAATCCAATTAATCGAACCGGTTTATCCAAGGGTATAACTAACTCAATTAATTTATCCGCTATTA
>CALPVI020000036.1 GCA_943326975.2 Actinomyces viscosus
AGCAGTGGCTTTTCCAATACCTTGTGTGCTTCCACAAACTACGGCAATTTTATTTGTAAGATTTAAATCCATGTTTTATAATTTTTTGGAAAGTTAAACATTTCTTATTGAATCAGAAAAGGGGAGGGTGGTATTGATGCTGATTATTTAGCTTTATGATTAATTAATACATTTTTACTGTAAAAACCTAACATGCTTAAGATCAAATATCTGTTAGTTTCGACACTGTTTATTTTAGCAATTTTTGTTGTTTATAATTTAGATAATCAAAAAGTATAATAAATACTATTTTGCATTAGAATTTAGAGCAATTTACAAAATCACAATCTTAAAAAAAGATGTTTGATTTTCAACATTTTATAAAATAGTTCAAAAAACTAATCATTATCATTTTTCACTGTACTTGAAACTTGCTACATTTATAAAAAATATATAATTATGATAGCTCCTTTTAATTTGCATCAATGGATTGAAGAAAATAGAGATTTGTTAAAACCACCTGTTGGAAATAAATGTTTGTACAAAGAGGCAGGTGATTTCATTGTAATGGTTGTTGGTGGACCAAATGCTAGAAAGGATTATCACTACAACGAGAGCGAAGAATTGTTTTATCAAATTGAAGGTGATGCATTAGTTCGTATTCAGCATGAAGGTAAACCAAAAGATATTGTGATTAAAGAAGGTGAAATATTTTTATTGCCTGGAAACACTCCACATTCTCCAATAAGAGGAGAAAATACAGTTGGTTTAGTTATTGAACGAGTTCGTAAAGGTACGAATATGCAAGATGGTTTATTATGGTTCTGCGAAAAATGCAATCATAAATTGAAAGAATACCGTTTTGGATTAGATGATATTGAAAATGGTTTCTTGCCTATGTTTAAAGAGTTTTATGCATCTGAAGAAATGAGAACATGCGATGAATGTGGTCACGTAATGGAAACAGACCCTAGATTTGTATAATATTTATTTGATTTTGAATTATATAGTTGACTGAGCGGATACGAAGTCAACTATATATTCTAAGCCTAAAGGCAACTTAGCGAGTCCGAAAGTTCGGACGTATTTACCATTTCACAATTATCTTACCTACAGACTTTCCACTTTCTAATAGTAAATGTGCTTGATTAAGTTCATTTTGAGAAAATTCACCACCTATTTGAGGAGATATTTTTCCTTTTTTATACAATTCTATAACTTCTTTCAAGCAATGCGATAAAACTGCAGGTTTTTCATCTGCGATTTTAAGCATATTGATTCCTAAAATGGATTTTGAAGTCATCATTAGTCCAATCGGTATCATTAACCCCATCTTTTTGATGAAGTTGAGTTGAGAAAGTATTCCCCATTTACCACCTGATAATTCAGCACCACCAAAAAGAAATAATTTTCCACCAGCACCTAATAATTTTAAATCTTGTTTAAAAGTTGAACCAGCTACGGCATTGTAACTAATGTCTATTTTCTTTTCACCTAGAATTGATTGTATTTGCTGTGCGTAATTACTTGAATTATAATTAATAATATAATCTGCACCTAGATCCGTTACTAATTTTCTTTTTGCCTCATCTCCAATTTTAGCAAAAACCGTTGCTCCTTTTAATTTTGCTAATTGTATTAGTATACTTCCTACACCACCTGCTGCTGCATGTATTAATACATTTTCACCTTTGCGAATAGGACTAACATATTCAGCCATATAATAAGCAGTTACAGATTGTGTGCAAAGCGCCAATGCTATTTGAGTAGTGATTTCATCTTCTATTTCAACAATTGCTTGATCCGTTGTAATTACTTTTTTTGCATAACCTCCAAATCGGCTAAAACCTAATACTCTTTTATTTAACCAATTTTCATCAACATTATTTCCTATTTGAATTATCCTACCAACTACTTCGTAACCTATTACACAAGGCATGGGTGGTGCTTCTTTATAAAGACCATTTCTTGCCATTACGTCAGCATAGTTGAGACCAAATGCTTCAGTTTCTATTATGACTTCATTTTCATCAAGCGATTTTAATTCAATTTCTTTTAATTGAAAGGCTTTATCTGGATTTCCTTTTTGAACTAATACAAATCCTTCTGTTTTAATTCTTTCCATTTTTTCCTTCTATTATTACAACAATTTCTCCTTTAGGTGGGTGCTGTTCGTAATATTCTTTTACTTCCTTAGCAGTACCTCTTTTGTATTCTTCAAACATTTTTGAAAGTTCTCTTACGACACACACTTTTCTTTCTGCACCCATAAACTCTTCAATTTGTGAAAGGCATTTAACAAGTCGATGAGGTGATTCGTATAAAATAACAGTTCTTTCTTCTTGTTCTAATTGGATTAATTTTGTTTGTCTTCCTTTTTTATGGGGTAAAAATCCTTCAAAACAAAAACGATCACATGGAAATCCACTTGCTACAAGTGCTGGTATTAGAGCTGTAGGTCCTGGCAAACATTCGACATCTATTCCTTCATTGACACACTCTCTTGCTAATAAAAATCCTGGATCAGAAATGCCAGGTGTTCCAGCATCTGAAACTAAAACTGCTAATTGGCAATTCTTGATTCTTTCTAAAGTTGAATTTAAAGCACGATGTTCATTGTGAGCATGAAAGGGTAATACATGTTGTTGTATTTCAAAATGATTCAACAATTTTTTTGTAACTCTTGTATCTTCAGCGAATATGATATCTGCTTCTTTTAAAATTCGTAACGATCGCAATGTTATATCTTCTAAATTACCAATTGGAGTTGGTACTAAACAAAGTTTTGCCATAATGAAAGAGTTGTTTGAACGAACACATGTTTGTTCATTTGCCGTAAAAGTAGTTATACAGAATAATATTTCATTTAATTCATAAAATATTATTTAATTGTACTTCCTTATAGAAATCATATTTTTCCAATTTCTTTAATACTATATTTGTCCTGATTTAAATTTTTAGCATGAATAAATTTTTAGTTATTTTATTATTTTTAAGTACGTTTTCTTTTTCACAGGAAACTTCAACTATTAAAACGGTTTCTAAAAAAGGAAGCATCTTTTTTTACTGGGGTTGGAATCGTTCAATTTATTCAACTTCTGATATTACATTTAAAGGTAATAATTATGATTTCACCTTGAAAGATGTTGAAGCAAGGGATAGACAAAGTAAATTCGATCCTAATGTTTATCTAAACCTTTCTGCAATTACGATTCCCCAATATAATTTTCGATTAGGTTATTTTATTAATGAAAAATATAGTCTCTCATTTGGTTCTGATCATATGAAATATGTAATGCGTTCTTATCAAACGAAAGAAATTGATGGTGTAATAAATAATGGTTCAATCTATGATGGAACTTATCACAATGATCAATTTAATATTAATCCTGATTTCTTGAAATTTGAACATACCGATGGATTAAATTATTTGAATTTAGAATTACGTCGACAAGATAAATTACATGAATTAGGCCCTGTTAATGCTAATTTTATTTCGGGTGTTGGAGCTGGTATTTTGTTACCAAGATCGAATACTACTTTAATGAGCAATCCTAGATATGATCAATTTCATCTAGCTGGATTAGGTGTTGGCGCTGTTATTGCATTGAACATTGAAATTTATAAGCGTTTTTTCATTCAAACTGAGTTAAAAGGCGGATTTATTGATATGCCTTCAATTCGTACAACTATGTTTAGAGCGGATAGAGCAAGTCAACATTTCTCATTTTTACAAACAAATGTTGTATTTGGCTTTAATTTCAATTACAACAAGAAAAAATAATATTTTACTAAATATAATTTGAAGGTGGGTTAGTTTAGCTCACCTTTTTTTGTGTAAAAGATTACACCACTTACAATTAAGATACCGCCAATTACTTCTATATATGTAATTTTTTCATGTAAGTATAAGATACTTGCTGTAGTTGCAAAAATTGGTTCTAATGAATATATCATTGCTGTTAAAAGTGTGCTTACATATTTTTGGACCCATGTCATCACAAAATAACAAAATAATGTACCTAATAAACTTAGATAGAGTACACTTGGGATCGCTTCTATTTCAAATACTAATTTCTCACCACTAATCAATTGATTTATTACTAATGCGATGGTTGAAAATACTGCAGCAAATAGAAATTGATAAAATATTAAACCAATTATTTTCTCTGTTTTTTTCGCATATTCACCTGCTAATATGATGTTTATCGCACAAACTATTGCTCCGACTAAAGTGATTGTGTCTCCGAAATTATAAGGATTATTGTCATTTCCATTCGTTAATAAATAGATTCCGACCATTACAATTCCAACAGTTATCAATTGATTTTTTTCTATTTTATTTTTCCCAAATAGAAATAGAATGATAGGTACCATAATTACTCCAGAACTGGATATAAATGCGCTATGTGTAGAACTTGTTATTTTTAATCCAATTGTTTGAATTATATAAATTGCTCCTATAATAACACCTAATATTATTCCGTATTTTATGGATTGTTGATTTTTTAAAGCATCTTTTTTATTTTTAATTAGTATGTATAGAAATAATACGAATGAAGCAATCCAGTTTCTTAATGAAGAGAGTAGAAAGGGATCAATTTTATATGTTATATCTTTTATAACAGTAAATGTAGTTCCCCAAATTATACAAGTTAATGTAAGAAGTATGATTGCTTTTTTCGTAGACACGTGCTTTTTATTACAATTTTACTAATATAGTTTCAATTTACAATTTTGTATCTTTTTTTTTATTTGGTTTAAAATAAAAACAGCGTACCAATTATATTAGTACGCTGTTCTTAACGATATGCAGTTGTCTTAGTCTTCGGATAGAATTACATTTGAAGTACTAAGAGCATTTTTAAGTTTGTGTTCTAATTCATCAAATAATTCTGGATTATCCAATAAAATTTGTTTAACAGAATCACGCCCTTGTCCTAATTTTGTTTCTCCATAAGAGAACCATGAACCACTTTTTTTAATGATGTTTAGTTCTACACCTAAATCAATTATTTCTCCTACTTTCGAAATACCTTCACCGTACATAATATCGAATTCAGCTTTTCTAAATGGTGGAGCAATTTTATTTTTTACTATTTTAACTTTAATTCTATTACCTGTTATTTCATCACCATCTTTAATTTGTGCTGCTCTTCTTATATCAACTCTTACTGATGCATAGAATTTTAATGCGTTACCACCTGTTGTCGTTTCTGGGTTTCCGAACATTACACCAATTTTATCTCTTAATTGGTTAATGAAAATACAACAACATCCCGCTTTATTGATTGATCCTGTTAATTTTCTTAGAGCTTTTGACATTAAACGTGCTTGAAGTCCCATTTGAGAATCTCCCATTTCACCTTCAATTTCTGCTTTTGGTGTTAATGCTGCAACTGAATCAACTACTACTAAATCGACAGCACCTGATCGAATTAAATTATCTGCTATTTCTAATGCTTGTTCACCATTATCTGGTTGCGAGATTAATAAGTTACCTACGTCAACTCCTAATTTTTGTGCATAAAATTGATCGAAAGCATGTTCTGCATCTATAATTGCTGCAATACCACCTTGTTTTTGAACTTCAGCTATAGCATGAATTGCCAATGTTGTTTTACCTGATGATTCAGGACCGAAGATTTCAACAATTCTTCCTTTTGGATAACCGTTTATTCCTAGTGCTAAATCTAATGTTATTGAACCTGATGGAATAACTTCAATATCAACTATTGGAGAATCTCCTAATTTCATTACAGTACCTTTTCCGTAAGTTTTATCCAATTTCTCCATTGTAAGCTGTAAAGCTTTTAATTTTTCTACGTTTACTTCTTTCGCTGCCATATCGTTTATTTTTTGTTGTATTAATTCTTCGTTACTGATTTAATACCTTTGTTATTAATTATGATACAAATATATACTCGGTTGTTCGTAATCTATTTACGTTCTAATTATTATTTTTAAATATTTCTAAAATTTCTTCTGCGTGTGCCTTTGTTTTAGGTTTCTCTATAATTCCGATGATGATCCCTTTTTCATTTACAATAAAGGTTGTTCTATGGATTCCATCATATTCTTTACCCATGAATTTTTTATTACCCCATACACCATAGGCCTTAATAATTTCTTTTTCAACATCAGCAAGTAACGTAAAAGGTAAATTTTGTTTCTCTATGAATTTTTGATGAGATGTTTCGCTATCAGCACTAACACCTATTATAGTTATACCTTCTTTTGTAAGAATATCATAATTATCTCTAATGTTGCATGCTTGCATTGTACAACCAGGAGTGTTATCTTTTGGGTAAAAATAGATTGCCCATTTTTTGTTTACTAAGTCTGATGAGTATAATGTTTCTCCATTTTGGTTTTTCCCAATGAATGAAGGTGCTTTATCTCCTATTTTTAAAAATTTTAATTCGCTCATATTATAGGCATTTTATTGACTAATATTTAATCAAATGTATATTTAATATTTTAATTGACAAAATTATTTTCAATTATTTTACATTTTTGATTAAATAAGCGTCATAATCTAGATTAATAATTAATTGCTTTTAAACTTTATTTCAATAAAAAAGGTGGTAAATAATCACCACCTTTTCATTCTTTTTATACCTGTTCTAGCCAGAACACATTTCACAATTTTCAGGATTGTCTAATGAACATGCAATTGCTTCAAAATTTTCTTCTTCTGTTTTAGCAATTGTATTTTGTACCATTGACTTATCAACTGTGAATTTAATTGCATCTGTTGCAGCTTTAGTACGTAAGTAATACATTCCAGTTTTCAATCCTTTTTCCCATCCATAAAAATGCATTGAAGTTAATTTTCCAAAATTTGCATTTTCCATGAATATATTCAAAGATTGAGATTGACAAATGTATGCTCCTCTATCTGCTGCTTGATCAATAACTGCTTTTTGAGAAATTTCCCATGCAGTTTTGTACAAGTCTTTTAAGTTTTGTGGAATTTCTGAAATGTTTTGGATTGAACCACTTGTCGACATAATTGTTTGACGCATTTCTTTTGTCCACAAACCTTCTTTTACTAAGTCTTTTAATAAATGTTTATTTACAACGATAAACTCACCTGACAATACACGACGTGTATAAACATTTGATGTATATGGTTCAAAACATTCATTGTTTCCTAAAATTTGAGCTGTAGATGCAGTTGGCATTGGAGCTAATAATAGTGAATTTCTAACACCGTATTTTGCAACTTCTGTCTTTAATACATCCCATTCCCAACGATTTGTAGGAGTTACATTCCACATATCATATTGGAAAATTCCTTTTGATACTGGCGATCCTTCGTAAGTTTCGTAAGCTCCAAATTCTTTTGCTAAATCTTTAGAAGCTGTCATCGAAGCATAGTAAATAGTTTCGAAGATTTCTCTATTCAAAGCTCTTGCTTCTTGCGATTCAAAAGGTAATCTCATTAAGATGAAAGCATCAGCTAAACCTTGTACACCGATACCAATTGGTCTATGACGTAAATTTGAGTTTCTAGCCTCTTCTACAGGGTAGTAGTTTTCGTCAATGATTTTATTTAAGTTCAATGTTATTTGGTATGATACCTCGAATAACTTATTATGATCAAAAGTTCCATCTTCAGCTACAAATTTTGGTAATGCAATAGAAGCTAAATTACAAACTGCAATTTCATCTGGAGCTGTGTATTCCATAATTTCTGTACATAAGTTTGAAGACTTAATTGTACCTAAATTTTGTTGGTTTGATTTTGCATTCGCAGCATCTTTATACAACATGTATGGAGTTCCAGTTTCAATTTGTGATTCTAAAATTTTGAACCATAAATCTTGTGCTTTGATTGTTTTTCTACCTTTTCCAGCAGCTTCGTATCCTGTATAAAGTTTTTCAAATTCAGCACTGTGTGTATCAGATAAACCTGGACATTCGTGTGGACACATTAATGTCCAATCTCCATTTTCTTTAACACGTTTCATGAATAAATCAGGAATCCATAAAGCATAGAATAAATCACGTGCTCTAGCTTCTTCTTTACCATGGTTCTTTTTCAAATCTAAGAAATCAAATATGTCTGCATGCCATGGCTCCATATAGATAGCAAAAGAACCTTTTCTTTTACCCCCACCTTGATCTACGTAACGTGCAGTATCATTGAATACTCTTAACATTGGTACGATACCATTTGATGTACCATTTGTTCCTTTGATGTAAGACCCTTTCGCTCTAATGTCATGGATAGATAATCCAATTCCACCTGCTGACTGTGAAATTTGCGCACAACTTTTTAATGTGTCATAAATTCCACCAATGCTATCTTCTTTCACTGTCAATAAGAAGCAAGAAGACATTTGTGGTTTTGGAGTACCAGCGTTAAACAAAGTTGGTGTTGCATGAGTAAACCAGCCTTCAGACATTAGATTATATGTCTTGATAGCAGCTTGAACATCATTTTTATGAATACCCATAGATACACGCATCAACATTTGTTGTGGACGCTCAGCAATTTTTCCGTCTAACTTCATCAAGTAAGAACGGCTTAACGTTTTAAAACCAAAGAAATCATAACGGAAATCACGATCATAGATTATACTTGAATCTAGTAAATCTTTGTTTTCCATAACTGCTTGATAAACATCATCAGCCAATAATGCAGCTTTTTGATTTGTTTTTGGATCAACGTAGTTGTACAAATCTTCCATTACTTCAGAGAAAGTTTTCTTTGTCTCTTTGTGTAGATTTGAAACTGCAATACGCGATGCAAGTAAAGCATAATCTGGATGATCAATTGTTTTTGCAGCAGCTACTTCAGCAGCTAATTCATCTAGTTTTGTAGTAGTAACCCCATCATGAATCCCTTCAATCACCTTCATAGCAACCATTTCTGGTATTACTAATGAATCTAGCCCATAGCACATTTTAATAATACGAGCTGTGATTTTATCAAATTTTACTGGCTCTTTTCTTCCGTCTCTCTTTACTACGTACATTTCTTTTTCTTTATGGTTTTAATTTAATTAGTTTCTTTTTTAGAAATCTTCATCGATTGTAAATCCATGAGATTCTTTTCCTCCATTCATTACACCTGCTTTTTGGTATTCCGCAACTCGTTTTTCAAAGAAGTTTGTTTTACCTTCGATAGAGATCATATCCATGAAGTCAAATGGATTATTAGCATTGTATACTTTTTCGTTTCCAAGCTCCATAAGTAATCTGTCTGCAACAAATTCAATGTATTGACCCATTAAATCACTGTTCATACCAATCAATCTTACAGGAATAGCATCAGTAACAAATTCTTTTTCAATCGCTACGGCATCCATGATAATTTCTTTCACTTTTTCTTTAGAAAGCTTGTTGATTAAATGATTGTTATACAACAAACAAGCAAAGTCACAATGTAAGCCTTCGTCTCTTGATATCAACTCATTAGAGAAAGATAAACCAGGCATTAAGCCTCTTTTCTTTAACCAAAAGATAGAACAAAATGATCCAGAGAAGAAAATCCCTTCTACCGCAGCAAATGCTACCAATCTTTCCGCGAAAGATCCTTTTTCAATCCATTTTAATGCCCAATCAGCTTTTTTCTTAACGCAATCTAATGTGTCAATTGCATTGAATAAATGATTTTTTTCAGCATTGTCTTGAATATAAGAATCAATCAATAATGAATAAGTTTCAGAGTGTATATTTTCAATAGCAATCTGAAATCCGTAAAAGAATTTAGCTTCAGTATATTGAACTTCAGCCACAAAGTTCTCAGCTAAATTTTCATTTACGATACCATCCGACGCAGCAAAAAATGCTAGAATGTGTTTAATGAAATGTTTTTCATCCTCATTTAATTTCGTTTCCCAATCAATCAAATCAGGTGACAAATCAATTTCTTCTGCAGTCCAAAAACTTGCTTCAGCTCTTTTGTAAAAAGACCAAATGTCATCGTGTTGAATTGGAAACAGTACAAATCTGTTTTTGTTTGGTTCTAAAATTGGTTCTACTACTTGCATTTTTTTCTATTTCGAAGTGTGTTTTAAATCAAGAACATCGTTTTGAACTTGAAAAGTATTTATTTATTTCATCAATATTTATAGTTTCAAGAGAAACGCAAAATTTTGTTTTTTCATTGTTGTTTATGAGTACAAAAATTGTCATAATTCACTGCATTCACAAGTCAAAGAAATCCACAACGGTTAAAGGTTATGAACAATTGATTACGCAAACCCTTTGTGTACAATTGATAGACGTTTTATTAACACATATATTAAAGATATTCACAGTTAATAACGTTGTATTTGTCGATAAATAATTAAAATTCATCAATCGTTTGATAACAAATAAGTTTACATAATTTATTATAAATTTACGCTGGTTTTTTACTTTTGTCAAGTTTTATTTTTTGTTCTTTTTAACATGAAAATGTGTATATAAAACACAATCGAATAACAGCAAGGAAATGCGCTCTTTTGGACTAAAAAATCTTTTGAATTTGAAAAATGATATACTTCATTTAGTGTATCCAAGTTGTTGTATAGTATGCAATGCTGAATTAACTACTGATTCATTATCTATATGTCTTTTTTGTTCAAACGATTTGTTATTTACTTACTTTGAGCGATATAATGAACCAACGCCGTTAGATCAATTATTTTGGGGAAGAGTTGAAGCACATGCAACGTATTCGCTTTTATTTTTTGAGAAAAAAAAGAGTACGCAGTCGATTCTTCATGCCTTAAAGTATAAAGATAACCCTAATGTTGGAATTGAGTTTGGTAAAATGATTGGTAGTAGAATCAAAGCAATGTCAATTTTTGAAGATCTCGATGCCTTGGTTTTTGTTCCTCTGCATGATAAAAGACAATTTTTGAGAGGATATAATCAAAGTGAGCAGTTAGCTGAAGGTATTTCACAAGA
>CALPVI020000037.1 GCA_943326975.2 Actinomyces viscosus
ATATGAAGTTATTTTTAGTAATTGTTATTTGTTTGTTTTCGTTTGGAAAAGCACAAGCTACACAGTTGTTAGTGCCGATGGATGAATCTCAAACAAATCACTTAAAAGCATATGGAGTTGCTTTTTGGGTGTTGGAACATGAAGTTGTTTTGGAATGGTTATTAAATTATAGAGGAGGTTCTTTTTTGATCCCACATTTAAAATCAGTTGAAGAAGAATTGGTTTTAAAAGGGGTTAAATACGAGGTTGTTACGGATGGGCAAGTAAACAATATCAAACTTGAAATTGGTAGTCCAGAAACGAATATGGAGGTGGTTCAACTAGAAAAAGCACCGAAAATTGCAGTTTATACACCCAAAGGTAAACAGCCTTGGGATGATGCTGTAACATTAGTGTTAGAGTATGCTGAAATTCCGTATGACAAAATTTATGATTCAGCTATTGTAATGGGGTTGTTACCGAAATATGATTGGCTCCATTTGCATCACGAAGATTTTACTGGACAGTATGGTAAATTCTATGCTGCATTCCATACTTATCCATGGTACAAAGAGCAAGTTGAAGGGATGGAAGCGGATGCTAAATCGTTAGGTTTTGATAAAGTGTCAAAAATGAAATTAGCAGTAGCAACAGGTATTCAAAATTTTGTAATGGGAGGTGGGTTTCTTTTTACAATGTGTAGTGGTACAGATAGCTTTGATATTGCCTTAGCTGCGCATAATACTGATATTTGTGAGTCGATTTTTGATGGTGATGGTTCTGATCCCAATTGCCAACAAAAATTAGATTTTAATAATACATTTGCTTTTGAAAATTTCTTATTAGAAAGAAATCCTATGGAATATGAATATTCTAATATTGATGGTACAAAATTACACATGCGTAATGAAAGCACAGATAAGTTTTCCTTGTTTGACTTTTCAGCAAAATGGGATGTTGTACCAACCATGTTAACTCAATGTCACACTGATGTGATTGATGGCTTTATGGGGCAAACTACTGATTTTAAGAAAGATTTGATAAAGTCCAATGTTTTGATTTTAGGTGAAAATAAAGCATTAGGTACTGCTCGATACATTCATGGTGAGTTAGGTCAGGGAACGTGGACTTTTTATGGAGGGCATGATCCTGAAGATTTTGAGCATAGAGTTGGAGATCCACCAACTGATTTAAGTTTACACCCCAATTCACCTGGATATCGCTTAATTTTAAATAATATTCTTTTTCCAGCAGCAAAGAAAAAGAAGAGAAAGACCTAATATTTTTTGATTTTTAACTAATTCAAACATTTTAAAACAATAAGTTGTTTGATTTAACGTTAAAAATAAAAAAATAGTATGAAACTTATAGTATTTATAATTTTCTTTATAACTGTTAAAACTACTTATGCTCAGTCAGTTATAAATTACAATGAACGTGTTAAACGATTAATTTTTTTGGGTGATTTAGGTGTTCAATCTTCTGTTATATTTTATCCAAATGACAATAAATTTTTTTCAGTTGATGCAGTAAGTTGTTATGCTGGTATCGGTATGTGCCTACCTATATTTCGATATGGAAAAAGCGAGTTTGGTTTACAAGTTCTATTTTATCGCTCTTATTATTACAATAATATAAAATCTACTTCACTAATTAATAAAGAATTCGTTAGTTATTTATATTATACTTACAAGAAACAATCCGATTATAGTCGGTCTTTTTATTTAGGTATAAAAGGTAGGCAATTTGATTATATTAGTTCACCCGCAGTAGCATTTTCATATCATAAAAATTTAAGAGACAATTTTTTTAAATATAATTTGAATTTCATGTGTCTAAAAATGCATGATCCTATAAAATTTAGAAAAAATGAAAAGACTTCAGTATATATTGAATTGGGAGTTTCCTATATTTTTCCATTGTTTAGTTTAAAGACAAAGAAATGGAATGATTGAAAATCAAATTGATTTATCTTTAATTATAGCATCAAATTCAATCCAAAATTCTGGTTTTGAAGCTGAAATTAGTATGTCTTTTTTTGAAAAAGGATGTGTGAAATTTAATTCTTCTGCATGCAAAAAAAGATTTGTTAATTTGAATTCATCCGCAAACATATGATTGTGATGACGATTTCCATGTTTATGATCGCCAATAATTGGATGACTAATTTTATTGGCATGAATTCGAAGTTGATGTGTTCGTCCGGTTTGAGGATAGAACTCAACAAAACAATATCTCGATGTTTCATAGGGTTTTACTGCTACCGAAAGGGTAATATTTCTTAAAGGTTTTAAGATACTTAAAGCATCTTTATAGTTCCCTTTTTCATTTTTTACAGGTGAATCAATTGTTATACTTTCGTTGATATGACCTCTCAATAATGCTATGTATTTTTTAGTAACTGTTTTTGAATCAAATAGTTCTTGAAACGATTTGACATATTCCTTTGATTTAGCGAACAAGATAACACCTGATGTTTTTCTATCTAAACGATGAATAGGCACTGGTTCAATAAATCCGATTTCTTTCAGTGACTGCACAAGTGAAGTTTCTTCAATATTTCGTGCATAATAGGAATGATGAACAATTAAGTTATTCGGCTTATTTATAGCAAAGCAGTAGTCATCTTCGTATAGAATTAAATCTTTCAATTTTATAAGTATCTGATGTAAAGATATGAAATTATCAAAGTTGTGCTTTAGAAAAGTACGTTCAACTGAAATAGTAATGGATTTGGAACTTATTTACTACTTTTTATTGCTTATACTTTTCTTATCGTTATTTTTGTTTTTAAAATAAAAAAGAAACTGATGCGTTATAATCTCTCTGAAATAACTGATTTAATTCGAAATAGAAGAACGATTTATCCTGAACAATTCAGTGATAGAAAAGTGCACAGAGAACAAATTGAGTTATTATTAAATAATGCTCAATGGGCTCCTAATCATGGTAATACACAACCATGGAGATTCAAAGTCTTTACAGATCAAGGACTGACTAGATTAAGTGATTTTTTAGGTAAAACATATTTAAGTTTGACTCCAAAAGAAGATCAAAATGATATGAAATTAGCGAAAATGATTACACGTCCTTTGAAATCTTCAGTAGTGATTGCTATTTGTATGGAACGTCAAAAAGAAGAGAAAATACCTGAAATTGAAGAGATTGAAGCAGTTGCTTGCGCAGTTCAAAATTTACATTTGTCATGTACAGCTTATGGTTTGGGTGGTTTTTGGTCAACACCAAAATTGATTTATACCCAAGAAATGAATGGTTTCTTAGGTTTAGGTGAAAAAGATAAATGTTTAGGTTTATTTTACATTGGTTATGCAGCAATTGAATGGCCAAAAGCACATAGAAAGCCATTGGAATATACTACAGAATGGATTACAGAATAAATGGCACTTTTTTTCGTTCTTAATTCAACTCTAATATAAAATTTAAACTTGAAAAAACACCCTCAAATAGTAAATTTGATATTGACCACTCTAATGGTGTTATCAGTGCATACGATTGTATATTCTCAAGCTAATACTGGAAAAAATCCAAATAACAAAGCAGTAAAAAAGAAAAAAAAGATTGATTTAGAAAATCCAAAATATCCTTCTTATTTTGGATTTCAGTTTAGACCAATTATTCCAAGTTCATTTTTAGGTGAACAAGTTTTTACAACCTCAGTGAATAATTTTTCGACTACTTTTTCCCAAAAATACGGGTATTCTTTTGGTGCAACAATTCGTGTTGGAATGACCAAATTAATTGCTTTTGAAACGGGCATAAATTACAATCAACGCCATTTTGGAATTGATGCTTCTATAGCAGATTCAGGATTTTATGAAAAGACAACCCTTGGTTTTGTGAATTATGATATTCCTTTAAATGCTTTGGTTTATATTCAGCTATCCGATAAGATTTACGCCAATGCTGCAATGGGTGGGATGCTTTCATTTAGTCCGACAAATGTAGCGAAACATTATTTTGTTGGTGGAGTAAATAATTTCTATCACAGTGGTCGATTAAAACGAAAAGCCAATTTTAATTTAAATGCGAGTATAGGATTTGAATATAGAACTGAAAAAAAAGGTTTTTTCTATTTTGGTGGTTCTGCTGTAATTCCTGTTTCTCCACTTTTTTACCTTGACAGTCAATATCGTAGTTCTGTTAATGTATTATTGTCTTCTATTAATCCAGTGTCAGGAAGTTATATGACAGTTGATTTAAAATACTTTTTCCCTAACATTAAAAACAAGGGAACACAATTTACAAAAGGCCCAATCGAATAATGAATGTAAAGAATCGAATCGCAGAATTAGTTGAAAAGTTAAACTTGTTACCTCACCCAGAAGGAGGTTATTATTCAGAAACTTATCGATCTGAAGAGACAATTGTAGGTAAAAATAGACAATTGATGACTTCAATTTATTTTCTATTAACTTCAGAAAATGTTTCTAATTTTCACCGAATTAAAAGTGATGAAATTTGGTTTTTCCATGAAGGTAGTTCATTGATTGTCCATACATTATCAGCGGAAGGTCATAAGGAAAATCGAGTTGGTTTATCAATTGATAAAGGTGAAAATCCTCAGTTTTTAGTGGAAAAAGATACAATTTTCGGGTCTACTGTAGCCGATGAAAATAGTTATTCATTAGTTTCTTGCGTTGTATCACCAGGTTTTGATTTTCAAGACTTTGAATTGTTTACAAAAGAGCAACTACTCAAAGAATTCCCTGATTCAGAAACTATTATTTCAAGATTGACAGCTAACTAAAAATTGTAATTAGATCAGTTCGAATTGTTGGAAATGATGTGTGAAATGTTTCGCATGCAATTGTTTCCATTGCTCGAAGTTTAATTGTCCATAAAAAGGGTGCAATTGTGTAGCAGATGGATTTTCTTCGTAATATTCTTTAAAAGCTAACCATTCATCTACTAATTCGTCTATTGCTAATTCTAATTCTTCGTTTCGAACAGGGGTATCTTTTTTAGCAAAAGGAACTTCAATATTTTTAGCCATTCCTTTATCTGAAGCTAAAAACGCCTGCATTTTTTCGATTTTTTCTTCAGGAATTAATAATTCCAATTGATTTTTACCAGTAGATACTTGAACAGAATCTGTTAGATGTTCAACCATTCTTTGCGCGCTCATTTCTCCCCAAGCAGGTTTTTTTTCGCTTGTTAATTTCGCTAATGTTGCTAAGATTGATTCTATATTTGGTTCTATAAACATGGTAATAATTAATTTTATCCTACTAAGATATTTAAACTTTTTGGAACTACTTGAATATTTAATTCTTCTCTTACATCAAATGGTTCTCCATCGTAATGTGCGATTTTATCTTTTAGTTGAATTCTAGCTTTTTCAAAAGAAATGATTTCAGAAAAACGCGATTTATCTGCTGTTCTTTTAAAGAAACGATAAGCAATAGAGGGAGCTGACCAAATTGTGAATGGTTTTAAAATACATAATTCAATTTTACCATCAGTTACATCAGAGTTAGGAGAAACAACAAAGCCATTACCGAATTCGGATGCATTTGCAATTGTACATAAAACCACAGATTCATTTCTTGTTTTACCATTCATCTCAATAGAAATGTTTTTAGGTGAAAATTTAAAATATTCACGCAAAACCAATTTGATATAACTTGCAAAACCACGTGTATGGTATTCACTGAATTTCTTAGCAATCAATGCGTCAAAACCATAGCCACCAACACCTAAAAAGGGTTTATCATTTACAATAACTGTATCCATTTTAATCGTCTTATCTTCATTGATGCACTTAATAGCGTTAATGATGTCTAAGGAAATATTTAAATGTCTAGCTAATCCGTTTCCAGAACCTGCAGGTAGAATTGCTAATTTTGTAGGCGTACCAATTAAAGCAGTTCCTACTTCATGCACCGAACCATCTCCGCCTACAGCGCAAACTATATCAATGCCTTCTAAAGACGATTGATAAGCAATGCTTTTGGCATGTTTTCTGTATTCTGTGTATGAAATATCGTAATTGAACTTTGAATGATCCAAATACTGTTCAATTAGAGCAGGAATATCCGTTTTCTTTTTTACTCCAGAAATAGGATTAATAATAAAGCGTATTCTTTGTTTCATTTTTCATTATTCAACTAATGTTTTATTCTGAATCAAGTCACGATTATAACACTGAATAATGGCTTTTAACCTTTTTTCTGCTTTTAAACTATCTTTCTTGTTCTTTTTCAAATAGTCTTTCGTGTGCTTTTTCAGAACAGTGAAATCATACAAATTTCGTGCCTTATCGTTCGAAAAAGTAAACATGTAACGATTAAAAAAGTATTGATAAGTACCTTCTAAGTATGTAATACCTTCATTATTAGTTTTTTGGAAGTATGAATTACCGAAGGAATAATATTTTGTTTTTATGTTTATTGCATCCAAAACAGTTGGTAAAATATCAATTTGTTGGAATATTTTTTTCTCTAATTTTGGTTGAATCAGTTTTTTAGGGTGATAAAACACAATTGGAATACGATACATTTGTGAACGTTGACTATAAATTGGATCGTCTGTTGCTGGTGTGTGATCGGCACATAAAATGAATAAAGTATTATTGAACCAAGGTTGTTTTTTTGCTTCTTCGAAGAATTTTCTCAATGAATAATCACCGTAATTAATAGATGCACAGATAGGTTGCGGACCTTTAATTACCTTCTTTTTCATGTGGTCTGGAATGTAATAGGGGTGATGTGATGACAATGTAAACAGAGTAGCAAAAAATGGTGCTTTTAATGTTGTTAATTTTTTTGCTGTCCAAGGATTGAAGTACTCATCTAAAATACCCCAAGTTTTATCGAAATGTGCATCATTGTTGTACTCAAAACGACCAAAATAATGCTGAAAACCAGCTTGAGAAGCAAAACTATTGAAGCGCATTGAACCATTTGTTGCACCATGAAAAAATGCGGTTGAATATCCTTTTTTTCCTAAAATAGTTGGTAATGTATTTATTTTATTTCCACTGTAAGACGAAGAAATATAAGGGTTATCCATTAATGTAGGTATGGAAGCAATTATGGAAGGAACAGCTTCAATGGATTTTTTTCCATTCGCAATTCCGTATTCAAAATGTAAGGATTGTGTCAGTAAGGAATCTAAAAATGGAGTGTAACTTTTACTGTGATTGTAAGTACCAATAAATTCATTTCCAAAACTTTCTAAAATGATAATCATCACATTTGTTCCGTCAGGTAAAATGTGTTGTGGTTGAGAAATTTGAATCGGATTAAATAATTGCTTTTCTTCCTTATCGGTAAAAAAATGCTTTTCTTCCAAGCGTTCTTTACCAAAAGATTTTACCATGGTGAAAGGTGTGTTCAATACCAAAGCTGTGTTTTCAATGGAAGTGAATCTAGCTACATCTATAATACCTATAGGTCTTATTCCAATTGTTCCACGCCCAATTAAGACATGCAATCCAACTCCAACTAGCAATGTAACACTATTTGAAATGATGAATTTTTTTGTTGATGCGTATTCTTCTTTTTTTGGTTCTGTTTTGGTGTATAACCAATTGATAAAGAGTATGAAAAGAACAAAAAATAAAATCAACCACCAAAAATCGATTATAAAAGAAGTGATTAATTGAGACATGTCATTGCCTGCGCCAACTATAGCAAACAAATCGATGGTTGATCGTTTATTCGTAAATTGAAAATATTCAACATCAATCAGATTTAAAATTAAAATGAATGAAGTGAGTAGAATAAATAGAAATCGAAAAGTAAAACGGTATATTTTGTTTTCTCTATTTTTTAAAGGAAATAAGTAAAAAGTCGTATAGGGAAGAAATAAAAGGGCAATTGTTACTAAATCAATCCAAAAAGCGGCAAGGAAATCGGTAGCAAAAACTTCTGTAAATGAGTCTTTATTAGCCATATAGAAAATTATACGACTCAGCATCATAAAAAACAAAACGATTCCAAATCTTTTTAATAAAGAAGAGCAATGCTTTGGAAAGTGTATAGAAGAAAGTTTAATTCCCATTGTAGTTCAAAATTAATATAATTGAATTTGTTTAACGTTATTTTAGTTTTAATTTTTTTATTATCTTTAATCATTATAATATCAATCATCTTTAATGAAACATTTTTCACTGATTATTTTCTTACTTGGTTTTGGATTTTCAATCTATTCTCAAGATTCTATCTCCACTTATTACAATATTAATTGGAAAAAATGTGATAAGACAGAAGCGGCTTATTTCAGAGTAATCAAGCATCCTTCGAATAAAATATGGGTAGCAAATGATTATTATATTTCTGGAGAAATTCAAATGATTGGTCATTACAGCGATAAAAAATGTACTAAAAAAGAGGGAGATTTCTTTTATTATTTCAAAAACGGACAGGTGTCTCAGAAAGTAAGTTATAATAATAATTTATTGGATGGTACACGTTACGCTTATTTTGTAGATGGATCAGTAAGTGAACAAGGTGAGTATAAATTAGGTAAGAAAAACGGCGGTTTCAAATATCTTTATAAATCAGGTACTGTTGCATGGTACGAACAATTTAGAATGGATACCTTGATATTGAAAGAATTATGGAATGATAAAAGCCAAGAGTTAGACCCTGAATTCCCTCCCTACATGCAAGCATTTATTGCTGGCGGAAGTAAGACTTTGTATTATTTAATAAGTGAAAATTTTTCCTATCCTAATCAATATTTGAACAAAGATTGCAAGATTGATGTTGAGGTGTTTTTCAATGTTTCTGCTGAAGGTAAAATTTCAGATGTAAAAGTGAAAGGAGCTCAAGAAAAATGGATGGAGACAGAAATGATTCGAGTATTTTCTTTAATGCCGAAATGGCATCCTGCTTTGGATCATTTAAGACCGATTGATTCAGAGGTAAGTTTACCGATTATCTTGAAACACAAAGGGCAATAAAAAAGAGGGACTCCAAATAGCTTCTTAAAATTTTGAGCGAAGAAAAGAAGTTTGTATTGAAGCCCCTCAATGAGGTAATTAATTTAATTTTTTACCATTTTGCATCTGGATACTTATTCGTTAAAAATTGCATTTCATTTAATATGTAACCTATATGTTCTGAGTGTATTCCTTCTTTTCCTCCTTTGATTGAATAATCATTTGTTGGTAATGAGAAATGACCCATATAAAATATTTCATTTATTTTTTGTTTCCAATTAGAGTGTACAGATGATAAATCAACACCGATTCCTTGTTGTTTCATTTCAGCGTCTACTTCATTTTCAATAAAAAATGCATGTGTATACTTCCATAATTTGTTGATGGCTGTTTGCGTTTTTTGATTTGCTTCTTCTGTGCCTTTCCCTAAACGAATCATCCATTCAGAACTTCTTCTCAAATGATAAGTAACCTCTTTGATTGATTTTAAAGCAATAGCTGATAAAAATGCATCTTTACTTTTAGTTAATTCTTCAAAGAAATAATAATGAAAAGCATCTGTAAAGAATTGTCGCACCATGATGTGAGCAAAATCTTCGTTTGGCTGTTCTACTAAAATTGAATTTAAAAATTCATTTTCATTTCGGCGATAAGCTAAATCATCTCCTGAATTTCCTTTTCCTTCAAGTTTGGCAGTCTCTTCTAAAATGGATTCTGCTAAACCTATCAAATCTAGTGCAACATTTGTATTCGCTAAATCTTCTTCCAAAAAAGGCGCTCTACTGCAATATTCACTCAATCGATGACTTAAAATCAATGCGTTATCAGCAATCTGAAGATAATATTTTAATTTTGTTTCCATGTCAATTGATTACATGTGTTTAACTCCCTCGGGCATTTCGTAAAAAGTAGGGTGACGATACACTTTGTCGTTGGATGGATCAAAGAAATAACCTTCTTCGTTCTGTGCAACATTTATAATATCACTGCTTTTTACTACCCATAAACCACTTCCTTCTCCTCTTCGAGTGTAGGTGTCGCGTGCATTTTCGATGGCCATTTCTCTATCAAAAGCATGAATTGCTCCTGCATGTTTAAATGGTTGACCTGGTTTGCTTTGGATAAAAACTTCCCAAAGTTCTCCTTGTGAATCTTTAGTGCTCATCGTTATCTTTTTTAAATAATCGAAATAATTTTGTAATGATTATTGCCGTATGCAAATTCATCATCGTTTACTTTGTCTTTCATAGAAGCATAAATAGGTGCATCTATCGAAATACCAACGAATTGTTCATTGTCAACCTGAAAAGGCGTAGTCGCTATACTTACAACAAATGAAAATTGTTCCGTTTTTACGATTGAACCAATCTCAATTTTTACTTTATTCGAAAAATCAATGTGGGATAATCTTTCTAATTCGTGTTCTGCTTTTTGAAGTTGAATCTCCAATAAATGACTCATTTCTGTCGATTCATTCTGGTGTGAATAATCTTCTGGATCTAATGTGTCATTTTCATCGATATCTACCATTTCTGCATTTACCAATAAACGTTCTTTTAAATCAATAATGATTTGATTTTGAATAGCAAATAACGTATCCTTAACTTTTTCTTTGATCATAATTTTATAGTATTAAACTGCTTACTTTTGCGCTTTCGCGAACCCATGCACCTTCATTGTGCACTTTAATATGATGATTTAACCTTTGTTCGTTGCATGGACCATCACCATTTACAACTTTCCAGAATTCATTCCAATCAATATCTGAATGTTTGTATGTTCCGTTTTCTAATAATTCAATATTGTTATCAGGTACTTTCAAACCGATTAATTCTGCCTGAGGAATTGTTTTGGTAATGAATTTTTCACGTAAATTATCATTTGTCTCACGTTTGATTTTCCATTTCATTGCATTACTTGAGCGAGGTGAATCTC
>CALPVI020000038.1 GCA_943326975.2 Actinomyces viscosus
CAAAATGCAGTTGTTGGTACATCTTCAGCAAGAAGAAAATCACAAGTTGTTCGTTTCAGAGAAGATGTTGAAATCAAAGATTTAAGAGGAAATGTTCCAACGCGTATTCAAAAATTACGTGATGGAAATTACGATGCAATTCTGTTAGCAAAAGCTGGTGTTGATCGTTTACAAATTGATTTATCTGAATTTCATGTAGTTGTATTAAATCCAAAATCATTTGTCCCTGCGCCTGCTCAAGGTGTATTAGGATTACAAATTCGTGAAGAAGATACTGCTCTATTTGAAATTCTTCAAAAAATGAATCACCCAGAAGTTCAAGAACGAATTGCTGTTGAACGCAAAGTGCTAAATCTATTAGAAGGTGGATGTCAATTGCCGCTTGGTGTATACTGTGATGAAAATCACACTGTTTATGTATCTCATTCTGACGATTGGACAACAGGTGCTGCATGGTACGAATACCAAGCTGAAGAGTTAGAAGGATTAGCAGAATTGATCGTAGAAGATTTAACTTCACCTTTGGAAGACGAAGAACTTTAATCGTTACTTCTTGTCAAAAAAATTATTTATATCTAAACCTTTAGAAGAGGTAAGTGAATTAGTTGATTTTTGTCAACTAAATGGATATGAATTAATTGCTGAATCATTTCTTTCATTTAAAGCAATTCCATTTACAGTAAAATATCCATTTGATGTTGTTTTTTTTGGTAGCAAAAAAGCCGTTGAATTTTATCTTCAAAACGAAAAAATAAATGATGCTACACTTATAGCATGTGTTGGTGAAGCAACCGCGAAAACGATTAAATTATTTGGGTACAACCCCTCTTTTATAGGAGAAAAAGCTGGTGATATCGCCTCAGTTGCAGAAGATTTTAAAATTTGGCTAGAGAACAAAAAAGTTTTATTTGCTCAAGCAAAAGAATCTAATCGATCCATTTCTAAAGTACTTGATTCAACTCAATACCAAGAAATTTCAATTTATGAAACAATTATTTCATCTAAAAAAATAAGCAGTTGTGACGCTTATATTTTCACTAGTCCCTCCAATGCTAAAGGATTTTTGTTTGCAAATCAAATAACTGAAAATAAATCAGTTATAAGCTGGGGAACAAGTACTAAACAATTTCTTGAAGAGAATTTAATTACTATAAATTATACCCTTAATACAGCTTCCTTTTTAGAATTAATTCAAACTCTGAGGCAACTGAATTTTTAAAAAAAGTTTAAAAAAGAATCGAATTCTTTATTATCGTTTCTAAATAACATAAGATCTAGTACTCAAAAAATTGTGAAATAATATTTCACTATTAACTACAAAGAATCCCTCAAGAAAAAGAAATCTTGGGGGATTTTTTATTTTATGAACTTTTAACGAAACAATTCTTAGATAATCTCAAAGCAGCAAACAAAGTATTCATCAGATTGATTACCTTTGTATTTATGGATTATGCAATTGAATTACGTTTTCAAAAGCTGAAAGCTAAATTGAAAGAACAATTTGAAATGGATATGGACGTTCAGTCTATCTTGTTTTTAATTGGCGTAGATGAATTAGGAATGGGACACAAAGACTTTTCAAAAAATGAAAAGCAGGATCTTATGCATATTGCAATCTGTACATTATTAGAACCTTATGGCTACTATTCATTTGAAGGAAGAGATGAAGAAAATTGGCCTCACTTTAAATTAGAAAAAGAATTACCTCATCTTTCACATTTAGAACAACAACATCTTTTAAAGGAAGCAATGCTAGACTATTTTGTGAAAAATGAGTATGAATTCGAAAGCGAAGATTCGCTATAAAAAATTAAATTTCAAAAAATGGATATTTTAATCAAAGCTGCACAATTAATCTTATCATTATCAATTTTAGTCGTATTACACGAATTTGGACATTATATTCCAGCTAAATTATTCAAAACAAGAATTGAGAAGTTTTACCTTTTCTTTAATCCATGGTTTTCTTTATTCAAGAAAAAAATTGGAGATACTGAATGGGGAATTGGGTGGTTACCTTTAGGTGGATATGTTAAAATATCTGGGATGATTGATGAGTCGATGGATAAAGAACAAATGGCTCAACCTGCTCAACCTTGGGAATTCAGATCGAAAAAACCGTGGCAACGTTTAATCATCATGATAGGTGGTGTAACTGTTAATTTACTCTTAGGAATGTTCATCTACATCTTCGTAGTTTTTGGATATGGAGAAGATAAATTAAACCCAAACGATTTAAAAGCAGGTATTTCTGTCCACCCTTATTTACAAAAATATGGGCTAGTTTCAGGTGATAATATCTTAGCAATAAATGGTGATAAAGTTGAAAATATTTTAGAATCGAATACGATTGTCATGTTGCGTGATGGGCGTAAATTGGATGTTCAAAAAGCAGATGGTACTAAAAAAACAATCATTTTACCTGCGACTATTGCTTCTGAATTGTTTCAAAATGGAGCAATGCCAGCATTTGGACCAAGAAGTTTAGGCGTATCAATAGGTGAGTTAGATAAAAAAGCTCCTGCAGCAAAAGCAGAGTTAATGAAAAATGATAAAATAATCGGTGTTAATGGAAATAAAATTACTTATTTCGATGAATTTCAGCGTGTTTTATATCTATCTAAAGGAAAAGAAATTACACTTCAAATCAACCGTAATGGGGAAATGATTGCGAAAACAATTAAGATTCCAAATTCAGGGAAATATGAAGGAAAAATTGGTTTTTCAAATGGGAATGGATTAATTTTAGATAGCAAAAAAATCAAACATGTAGATTATTCTTTCGGTGAAAGCATTGGTAGAGGAATTGCAAAAGGAAAAAATACCTTGTCTGATTATATTGCACAATTCAAATTTGTATTTACTAAAAAAGGAGCAAGTTCAGTTGGTGGTTTTGCAGCAATTGGTAATATGTTTCCAAGCGCTTGGGATTGGCAAATCTTCTGGACGAATACAGCTTTTATTTCAATTGTTTTAGCTTTTATGAATATCTTACCTATTCCTGCATTGGATGGAGGTCATATTATGTTTTTATTGTATGAAATGATAACTGGAAAAGAAGCACCACAAAAAGTATTAGAATATGCACAACTTGTAGGATTTGTTTTATTAATGGGATTAATGCTTTATGCAAATGGTAACGATATCTTTAAATGGTTAACCGGAGCAATGTAAATATTTTATAATCTTTCTAAAAGCGACTCAATAGGGTCGCTTTTTTGTTTTGAACTAACCCTATACAATCATAGTTACTGTTCTATTTATCGTAAAGTTACTTTTAACGGACAAAAGATTACAACTTCTATCCATAACTATTTTCCCAGCTAAACTAATTGTGAATTTAATATTCATTACTCAACATTTATTCTTTGAAATATAAAGAAGTCGATATCAATACTAAATATTTATATCGATATTTGAGAAAATTAAAAACGTATGAAAAATATCTTAACAGTTGTAGCACTTCTTTTTATCTCTATTTCTTCATTTAGTCAAATAAAAGAAGGACATGTTAAATTTAAAATAGATATAGAATCAAACAATCCTGAAATGCAAATGCAGGTTGCTATGTTACAAAATTCAAAATTGGATTTATTTTTTAATAATAAAACTACGAGAAGTGAGTTCGCAATGGGAACAATCATGACAATGATTACTGTTGCAAACGCTGAAACAGATCAATTGTTGATGTTGATGTCTGGAATGGTTGGTAAACAAGCAATAAAAACGACAATAACCGAAATCAACAAGAAAAAACCTGAAGACGCTATAAACGTAAAATTAGTTGATGAAACTAAAACTATATTAGGATTCAAATGTAACAAAGCGTTGATAACTGACGCTGAAGGAAATGAATCTGTTTTTTGGTATACTTCTGAAATAGAAGTAGATAAAAAAGGTCAAAGCATGTTCAGCGAGAAAATACCTGGTTTTGCTTTAGAATATGAAATGAGTCAACAAGGTTTGAAAATGACAATGGCTGCTGTAGAGGTTGATAAAAAATTAGATAAAAAACAAAAAGAATTATTTGATTTAGTGATACCTGCAGATTACAAAGAAATTACTTTAGAAGACTTAAATTCAATTGGTAAATAATTTAACTTTCTAACAAGTTTACAAAATTATTTAATTTTTAAAGCTGTCCAAAAAGGACAGCTTTTGTATTTATAATGACTTCACCTTGATTAATTTCAAAGTTGCATCTCCTGATTTTTTTCTGATGGAAATAAAATACTCCCCTATTTGTAAGCGATCTAGATCAATAGGTAGTAAATGATTATTGGCATCCAATATTCTGTCGACAACCATTTCAATTACTTTCCCATTAAAATCAATTATAGCTATATTCACCCATTCTGAAGAAGATGTGAATTTTAAAGTAGTTGAAGTAGAGGCAGGATTTGGGAACACCATTGCTCTATTTTCATCTAATTGATTTTCATCTAACCCAACCGTACAACCACTTAGCAAGTTATAATAAGTAACTTGGTGCTCAAATAAACTTTGAATTTGAACCGTATCTACTTCAAACCAATCTTTTAAAATCGAAGCATATACGTTTCTAAAATCGATTTGCATTGGTATTCCTTCCTGATCTTTAATTTGATTGCCTACGATTGGATTTGAACCTATAATCGTTGAATTGATACACGATCCAAATAAAAATAAAGGTGCTGCATCTCCATGATCTGTTCCCAAACTTGCATTTGAAGCTATTTGTCGACCAAATTCAGAATAGGTCATTCCGGCAACTCTTTGTTCTAGGCCTAATAACTTTAAATCATCTTGAAAAGCATAAATTGCATCTGATAATTGTTTCAATAAATCAGCATGTTTCCCTGTTTTTACATCTGTTGATTTTACCTGAGAATCATGTGTGTCAAATCCGTCAATGTTCAAAATATAGACTTTCGTCATTAAGCCACCTGAAATCATTTTTGCAACATTTCTCAATTGAACCGCTAAAGGATTATTAGCATCATACAAAGCTGATAAGGAATTTCCTGCTAAAGTTGCATCATGGACTTGTGATCCATAAGCATTGGTTTGTCCAATAATCGTAGTTAAGAATTCCATATGTGAACCAAAATAAGTTCCATCATTAGTTACATTCGACTGCGATAAAGAATAGGTATCTAAAGGATTGTCAACTGTATGTGAAAAGTTTCCCATTAAACCTTGACAATTTGCAGCTACTTGGTACCCCATACTAATTGCAAAAGGATCTTGATAAGTTGAATTGGGGTAATCGGTAGGAAAATTGGGGTAATCAATATCAAAATTTCTACCTAACCATCCTGAAGTTGCATTAATATCCATCAAACCTGTATTCCAAATATCCATAGACCTAAAATGTGAACGATTTTGTTCAGGATAACCTACATTTTGAACAATACTTAATTTTCCATCGTTGAACATGTTTTTCATTCCAGTCATAGATGGATGTAAACCTACAGATGAATTAAGGTTTAAAATTGCATTTTGTGGTAGAATAATATTTGGTCGTTGTATTGTTAAATTAGCATATTGATCCAAAGGAATAACGGTATTTAACCCATCATTTCCGCCGCTTAATCGAATTATAACCAATACTTTATTTTCAGCACTTTTGGATGTAGAAAATAATTCTTTTGCAACTGTCTGGATCTTCAAACCGTTCAGCATAAACGGAGCAGTTAATGATGCTAACGACACATTTTTTACAAAGTCTCTTCTTTTCATTGTTCCGATTTATATTGTTTGAAATTCTGGCAATTGAAATATTTGGTACAATACTGCTTCAATTCTTGTTCGAATAGGGTTAGAAAGTGTTAGATTGCCCTTATCGTTTAAATATGCACTATACTGAACCGACCACTCAAAATCTTGTAATCCATTTAATAATACAGCTTTTAAGGTTGTTTTAGTTCCTGCATCCATTGATTTTGGAAAAAAGATAACACACAAATCATCAATTACAACTTGTGCTACTGAAGGATTTGATAAGCCATCAACTAACTGCAAAGCATTTATCTTAAAATGATTACCACTTACTGGTATTCCAGTTAAAATTGAGATATAAGCTCCTATCTGAAAACGTTGCTTTAAAAACGTTGAGTTAATCCATAATCTACTAAAAGAAGGTGCTTGATAATAAGCAGGCCAACCGCCTACGTTTGGAGGTGATAAATAAGACATTCCTAATGTTTGTGCATAGGAATAAACTGTAATATACATTTTCTGATTTGTCACATTATCAAAAGTTGGCTTAGATTGAGAGGTATTTAACATTGAAAAAATAGTCTCTAATGGATTTTTGATAATTGTACCTCGCAACGCAACATCATAAAAATGATCACTTGTCAACAATTGCTGCATGACTGGAAGAACCTTGTAATTATTTTGAATGAAGGTTTGAGCTAAAACTGGAATTACATTAGCTTCTACATCTGATGTGATTTCATAATTGACAAAAAATCGATAAATTTTCTTACAAATAAAATTAGCTACTTCTGTTTGTTGAAAAATAACATCAATATAGTTTTCATATTCTGTACTTCCTGCTGGATTGATAACTGTCCCTCCAAATCGTGAGGACAACGTTTTCGTAGTATTGTCATGATATGCAGGATTAAAAACTGCAACTGGCTTTGTAATTATTGTACTTCTTAAACCGTCAATTGTCCAACCAGTTAGAATCTTTGCACTTTGAGCAATATCTTCTTCTTTATAATTTGTGTAATCTCCTGTTGTAACCAAAGGTCCTTTTCCAATGGTATACAATTCTAATAACTCGCGTGCATAATTTTCATTCGGACTAAAAAATTGATTACTTACTCCGTTCAAAAAAATAAGCATTGTTGGATCAATCGTGATTTTTTTAATTAACTCTTTAAAATCACCTAATGCATACGTTCTTATTAGTTGATGATAATTATAAGTTGCTCTAGAATCGAAGGCAAGTTCTGCAGCAAAATGATTTTGCCAAAAAAGACACATTTTTTCAGCTATCGAAAAATTCTCTTCGTTGATTTTCTTCATTGTCCAAGCAGCCAAAGAATAAACCCTTGCATTTTCTGTTGGTTGTGTATCACCAGAAGGATAAACACTATTTACCCATGTTGTTCCAAATGGAGCAATCGTTTCATCGGGAGAAGTTGCAATTGGTGGATTAATTACTGGAATCGTTAACAAAGAAGTAACGGATGCATTCATTCCATTAGATACACAATCTTGTATTTGTTGGAAGGTTGGTCCGAACATTGTTCTTCGCAATAAGTGTGCTGCTTCAGCAATTGTCCACTGTCCTGTATAAGTAGACATACTCAAAGAAACAGGAGCCTCAACTGATAGATCTTTTAACATACTCGCTTGTAATTATCATTTATTAAGTTGCTCTAAATTTGCATATTTCGCAGACAACTCTTTCAATTGCTTTATTTTTTGACGTGTTTGATTTGCATATACAGCATCATTATTTTTATCAAAAGTTTCTGCTTCCGCAACTAATACTTCTATTTTTTGCTCGAAAAAACTTACTAAATATTTAATGTTTTGTGGAACAAACATTTTCGTATACATCTCACCATTTTTCAATAACTGATCATAAATTCCAACTGATTTTTCCATTAAATCAAAATCTTCTAATCGAACCATAAATACAGTTAATGAATTCATCATGCTCAATTGATCAAACCCTTGTAATGTTGAACCTTTTAAAGCATTGATAAAAAATGGATATGCATCAACTTTTGCAAATCCTTGATACAATTGTCCAATTCCTGCCAACATTTTTGATGACTGCTCATTTTCAAAAGATTTTGCTTTTTGCATTGCTAAATCAGGATTTCGTTGACCTAGTTCTCTTAAAACTGTTGACAATACCAAATACGATTGTTCTTTCTCTAAACATTTCATTAAAATATCTTCCATTTCAACTCCTTCAATCATTTTAGCTAAATAATTAATTGCACTTGAACGAACATGAGAATTTGAATCTGAAAGGGCAATTTGCTTTAATAACTCAATCCCTTTTAGTTTGTTTTGATCTTTTAGTTTTGTTACTTTTTCAATTGCAACTGTTCTCAAATACCAAAATGGATCTTTTAATGCATCTAAAACCAATTGTTGAGAAATAGAGTCAATTCCTTTTACACCATTGTTCAAACCGTCTTTACGTGCCTTGTATGTTTTTCCATTGTAGTATTGATATACATATTGATTAATCGGTTTCTCTTCTCGAATTTTTGCTAGTAAAACTTGTTGATCATCCGTGATAACGCATTTTAATTCTCCTTCATAAGGGAATGAAAATTCATTGTGTAATTTATCAACTACAACTTTATGGACATGTTTTCCTTTTGAATCAAAAACTGCAATTTGTATCGGTAATTTAAAAATAGGTGCAATTTCTAAATTTTGTTTTTGATCTATTGATACAGTAACTGTGCTATTCGTACTATTTTGAGCTTGATTGATTGTTAATACAGGATGAGCAGAACCTAAATACCATTGGTTAAAAAACCAATTTAAATCTTCTCCCGAAACTTCCTCAAAAGCCAAACGCAATTGATGAAATTCTGCTGCTTTAAATTTGTTATTCGTTAAATATAAATTGATTGCTTTGAAAAAGGCTTCATCTCCTAAGTAGGCCCTTAACATATTTAAAATACGCCCACCTTTGTTATAAGAATGTCCATCAAACATTTCGTCTTTTTCTTCGTAATCAAACCAAACTAAATTGTGATACCCTTTTGTTTGTGCAGATTGGTAATAACCATCTGCTTCTTGTTCGGCATTGTATGCTGCTTCATCTAAACCATATCTATACTCATCCCATAAGTATTGTGAATAGTTTGCGAAAGATTCGTTTAAAGTTAAATTCGACCAAGATTCGCAAGTAACTAAATCTCCAAACCAATGATGAAATAACTCATGCGCAATTGTTGATTGATCATTATCGTCTAATAAATCTCTATTTGATTTGTAAACGTAATCTCCAAATACTACCGCACCTGTATTTTCCATTGCTCCAGACACATAGTCTCTCACTACAATTTGATGGTATTTATCCCATGGATATTCAACTCCTAACAACTTAGAGAAATAGGCAATCATTTTTGGTGTTTCTCCAAAAATTGACTTAGCGTATTTTTCCCATTGTGGTTCAACATAATAGTTTACCTCCATTTTTGTTCCATCTGGACGAGTATAAAAGTCTTTTACTACTTTAAACTCTCCAACACCCATCATGAATAAATAAGGAGCATGTTGCAAATCTTGTTTCCAATAATCTGTTCTTGTTCCATCCGTATTTTGTTTCGAACTAACTAGTTTTCCATTGGATAAAGTCACGTATTTTGTATCCACTGTAATATTCGTTTCCTGGGTTGATTTCATATTTGGAGAATCAATTGTTGGAAACCAAACTGAATTCGCTTCTGTTTCTCCCTGTGTCCAAATTTGAGGCATTACATTTTTATCTTCACCTTTAGGGTTGATGAAATATAAACCTTTATCAGATGTAATAGCTGAACCGCCAGAAGTTGCTCTTAATTCTGGTTTAGCAACATATTTAATTTTAATGCTATACTTTTCATTTTTAGTATAAACTCTATCCAATTTTATTTTCAAAGTCAGACTATCGTATTGAAAAGAAACGGGTTTCATGTCTAGCGTTACTTCATTAATATCCATTCCTTTCGCGTCTAATGTCAAACTATCAGTAGCATAGAAGTGTGGTTTTAATGTCAAGGTTGCTATACCATTCATTTTTGAATTTGCCCAATCAAAATTGACTTCCAATTTCGTGTGAATCAAATCGGTATAAACGGTCCTCGCAGCATTGTAAAATGGACGTTCTGTAGGTTCCGCTTTTTGAATGTTTTCTGTCGAAGCATTTGGTGTATATTCTGCTGACTCAATAGGAACTTCAATTGTAGTTGATCCCTTTTTAATTCCACAAGCTGCAATTAAAATCCCAGCAATCAATATCGATAATTTTTTCATAGTCTTGTTATACTATTAAATAGTTTATACAAAACTGATAAAATAATTTGAATACACCTTATTCTTTAAGGTTGAATCGTTGATTTTTAGGATTTATGGTAGTAAAAATGGATAAATGGGAGTTATTATTTTAAACCAATTTTGAATCCGTTTCTTTACAGAACAAAAATTTTCTATTTTTGCTTAAAATATATACGAGATGACAAATCGAGTTTGGAATATTGACGGTAAAGAAACTATAAGTAACGGAGGAGCAGTTGTTAAATGGGACGACGAGCGTTTCTTCACTCTAACATTCAATGGAAAAGATTTTTACGGTGAAATTTTAGAAGAAAAGACTGAAGATCAACGTTTAAAAATCAAAATAAACCATAGAGTTTTCGAAGTAAAGAAAAAAGGTGAATTAGATGAATTAATTGCTGCTCTTGGTTTAGATGTGCCAAAAGTTAGAAAATTAAAAGAACTCCAAGCACCTATGCCAGGTAGAATTGTAAACGTAGCCGTTTCAGTAGGACAAGCTCTTGAAGTTGGAGATGAAATTCTTTCTTTAGAGGCAATGAAAATGGAAAATGTTCTGAAAGCGGAAGGTGTAGGAACAGTAAAAGCCATTTTAATTGAAAACAATCAAGTAGTTGAAAAAGGAGCCGTACTAATTGAATTTGAATAATACATTGGTTTTATCATAATTGTACTAATGGCTAGCGTTAAACCCTAGCCATTTTTTATTTACCAATATATCCTTTTTCACCTTTTTTAATGGTA
>CALPVI020000039.1 GCA_943326975.2 Actinomyces viscosus
ACCTCGATGATTCTCTATGATTTGTTTCACCATCGCTAAACCTAAACCAGTTCCAGTTCCTTTTGTGGTGAAGTAAGGGACAAAAATTTTATCGCGTTTTTCTTCGTCAATGCCTATTCCGTTATCAGCTATCGAAATCAGGTAATTGCCTTCATTTTGTTTAATGTAAACTTCGATGATTCCTTTACGATCAGAAGGAATGGATTGAATTGCATTTTTAATTAAGTTATTAAATACGCGCAGCATCAAATCTTTATCAGCAAGTACATTGCAAGTATGAACAGCCGATGTTAATGAAATTTCTATTTTCTCATCTTCTCTGAATACCTCTATGACATTTTCAACCAATGGTTTTAAGTCGAATTGAGTTTCATTCGGACGGGGCATTTTAGCAAACGTCGAAAATTCGTTGGCAATTTTAGTCAGCGCATCAATTTGTTCAATAATGGAGAAAGCAACTTTATCTAATTTCGCTTTCGAATTTACATCGGTTGGATCATAAACACGTTGCAATTGTTGAATACTCAACTTCATTGGAGTCAAAGGGTTTTTAATCTCATGAGCAACTTGTTTGGCCATTTCTCTCCAGGCACTTTCCCTTTCACTCTTCGCTAATTGTTGCGCAGTAAATTCTAACTCTTCCAATTTTTGGTTGTAATCTTTTACCAAAGCACCAATTTCATCTTTCTTGTCGTACGAAATTTGTTGGTTGTGTTTACCAAATTTTACATTTGAAAAACTCTCTTGTAAGATACGCAAAGGTGATGTAACCCAACTCGAAACAAAAATGGCAATCAAGATAGAAATAGCCAATAATAGCATAAATACATTGATTATTGCGACTAAGAAGTGCTGAATCTGATATTCGAAGTCTTTTTGTTGGCCAAAATGTTGAAGATTAAGATAAGCCAACAATTTCCCTTCGTTGTTGTAAAAAGGCATATACGCCGAAGAATAACTTAATTTACCGATGCTTTCTTGGTGAATAAATTCACTCTTATCTTTTACGTCCACTTGGAAGAAAGCATTTGCATTCATTTGTTCACTTAACAATCCTACATTGAAAACCTTCGGTCGAGAGGAAGTAATGAGGTACCCTTTCTGATCATATAAATTAACATCTGTAACAAAAACACGCGCGAAATTCTGAAGCAATAACTCCAAATAATTGCCTTCATCTTGAATCGATAACGATCGTTTTGTTCCTAATTTATCTTGCATTTCTGCTTCAACCGAATTCAGCTTCTCACGAATAACATCGTTGGTAAATTCGTTGTATTGGTTACTCACGAATATACCACTCCCCCATCCAAAGGCCAACAGGGATAGAAATACCAAACTGATTAATACAACCTGAATTTTCAAGGCCAAGGTCAAAGTATTGGCAAAAACACTCGAAACTCTGAAATTATACAAGGCTGGTAAGAGCAATAATCCGAAAAAAGTAAATAAGTAAGAAAAAGAGGTGACGAATTCTAACCAAGTTGCATTCTGCGTAGATAGTACGATGACATCTTTATTTGTTTTTCGCAATGCATAGTGGTTGTATCCATCACTGTTGTAGTAACCCGTCTTGATGTAATTCCAATTATTCAAAGCTTCATCAGAAGAAGGATAATTGAATTTACCATATTTAGTTACCAAATGTGATTTATAATATTTCGCAATTGAATAATTTTCTAACGGTTCGAATACTTTGGCTTTTGTAGAAATCAACAAACGAGGAAAACCAATTTCTTCAGGTATTTTTTTCGACTTAAACGTGCAAAACAAATAAAACAAGTTAGAATCAGCTGTGTACAAAGGTTGTTTTGCAATGTAACTGTAATGGCCAGTGTAATCGTTGATGAAATATAAATTTGTATCAATTTCAGATGGAGAACCATGCCGTTCAATAATCAAATTCAAATCGCTGTAATCATCTTCCTTGTTACTTTTGGAAACAATCAAAGAATTGTGATTGGCATCAAAAAGATTGAACCCCATTTCATAGCGCTCCCAAAAGCCATTGAATAGTCTTCTTTCTAAACCATCTTCAAAGTCGGATAAACCTATTCGATAAGGTGAATTAATAAACTTATTTAAAAACTCATCTTTCTTTAAATTAAGAGATATGTTGCTGTACTCAACCTCCGTCACAATGTCTTTCTCCGTAGCCAGTTGATTAGCATATAACTCTCTTTCACCACGTTCTTTTCGAATATTAAATTCACCCAAAATATCGGTTGTCACATATGAAAAGAGAAATAGAAATAACAACCCAGATCCAATTCTGAAACGCTTGGTTCCCTTATACACAAAAACGGTGAGGAGCAAGAAGTAGAAAAGCGGAAAAACTGCTGCATAAAAAACGCGCAATCCATAATAGTATTCTATGAAAAAATAAATAACCCCTAAACAAGCATTAAAAAGTATAAAACGTGCATAGGTTATTTGAAGTCGTTGAAAAAGCAAAACTATTTCACGTGTCAACTGATAAAATCCGTAATGCAATAAACCCATACTGGCAATGGCTATCACAGAATATTGATTCAAGGAAAACAATTTATCAACGACCAACGGAATCGAACTATTTTCGATTAAACCTTTGTTTAAAAAAAGAATGAAAAACCAAAAGAAATAGGCTATCACCAACAATGCAGTTGAAAGAGCAATACTCCACTTTGAAGGTTGTATCGTACTGATTTTCTGTTTAATAAAGAAAACCAAATAAATTAACACAAAACAATTAAGAAGGTATTCAAAGAAATTGGGGAACCACTCATTCGTTCCATACAAACTGGAAGCAAACGATTCTGTTTCGTGCATGAATCCAAACCACACAAATTTGATGGAAATGATACGTACTACAAAAAGTAAAATGGGTAAAATCCAACTGCGTGAGGGAGCGAAACGAGATCCCCAATGATAAATAGAAATCAACCAAAACCCAATACTAGCAACCAATAGCAACATTAAAACTACCGACTCTGCACCTTTTGATGGTTGGTATTCGTTTGGAGAAATAGAAAAAAGGTAATCGTGCTTATTTGAGAAAATGGGATATCCTGCATCTTGTTCCAACATGATATAAGCTGAAAATGGAATCGATAGCCTACTCGAAAAATCGTTGATTAATTCCTTATTTTCATAAGAATAATCATGCTTAATTAAAAAAGAAGCGCATACAACATAATCTCTGATGCGTTTTGTTTTCGCATAATACCAACCATTTTGGAGATGTAAAATTCCATCAGAAGGAAAATGAATATCGGCAAAACGCAAAATAGGCAATTGATTCGTATTCCAAAAAACCAATGAATCATTGCGGTAAACGTGTAAATTAATATCTCGATAAGGTTTGTAATGCGACCACAATTTTCCTTCATCGTCATTTTCCAAACGTTTTGTTTCTTCGGCCAAAAAAACATCTAAATCAGATTCATACGCTTTGAATTCTTTCTTGAAGGTTTTGATGGAAGGTTTAAAATTGATAGAAAAAACTTGAAAATAATACGCCATAAAAGCAATTGTGAAGACAAATGCCAAAGTAAGACGGTAATATTTCTTTAAAAATGAAATCAAATTTTCTATTCTTTACTCAATTGTTTACTGATATTTTGTACTAATGTTTCAAAATCTTCCCTTGCATGTTCATTATTTCTAAATCGAAAATTTGCGAGGTGCTCATAGGGATGAACATACTTCTTAAAATTGGGCAATACATGTTGTTTCCATTGGTATAAAACGGCTGCTTCTGTGTATCCTCTATATTGCACATCTCGCTTCAGTCTTCTCTCTAACTGAAGTTCTGAATCTATGTCTATAAAAACATTGTAATCCAATAATTGAACTAATTCCTCGAAATAAAATAAGAACAAACCTTCCACAATGATTAATTCTGAAGGCTGTAATTCAATGTAACTTTGTTCGGCTGAAGGAACGTTAAATAAGTATTCTTTTACCTGAATTGAAGTACCATTCATCAAAGTTTTTAAATCCGATAATAAATGATCAATATCTAAAGCAGAAGGCAAATCAAAAATGTATTCCCCATTCTCATCTTTCACTTGTTTTTCAATGGGTAAATAATAATTGTCCATAGAAAAAACCGTCGGACGTATTGCTGAAAAATACGTTGATAACTGATTTAACAAGGTTGTTTTACCTGATCCACTCCCTCCACAAATTCCTACAATCATTTTCCGATGAATTCAAATTTCACAACACCTGATTTATTCAATTGATTGCGCTCAAAAAACAACGTTCGCGTAGGTAGTAAACTCACAAAAGCACCTTTGTGTTCACTCGTTGTAAATCGACTTGGATCAAACAACATACATGCTTGATAATCTGTAACTAGTAAGCTTTGTTCTTTAGCAAATGGAACCAAAACAACTTGACTTTTTCCTGCGTTTTCAACTTTTACAGCTAACCCTTGATTCAAGGCCTGCACACCAAGTTTCAACGGATCTTTGGAAGCAGGAAGTGTAAAATTAGCATTCATTAATTCCCATTTACCTTCAACAAAAACATAATTTTTTAAATTACGATTCGATCCTTCTGCAGAAATCGTAGTTAAATAGAATTTTGAATTAAAGTTTATTAATATACTGTTTTCTATATCATTATCATGTTTAATATAGTTTTTTCCCGTTGCGCCAAAATCAGTATTCACTAACAATTCTGTTGTATTATCAAGCATTGGAATAAACAAAGCTGTTTGCCCTTCGATTCTCGGAGTAAAAGCTTTTACCGTAAATCCTTTCTTTTTATTGACCTCATCTCTAGTTGCGAAAAAAATTTGATCACCTGAATAACCGATGTATTTCCAGCCATTTGTTAACTTATCTTTAATAGCTAACTCAGGTGTTTCTCCAATTATCCCAACATACGTTGTCAAATTATTATGCGTCATTGAAAAAGCATAATCAATTACTTTTTTGTCTTTTTTATCTACATACCTAAAGATAAAAACGAGCGCTTTTTCAGTTGTTACGATATCTACTAAATTAATATCCGACATTTCAAAAGGACGTATTTTTTTTAATTGATAATAGATATCGATCGTTGCGGATTTAATATTCCCTGCTGGATTGATCTGACTATAACTACATTTTCCATTATTCAATAAAATATTATCTAAGAAATAGATATAACGTGCATTTTCACTGGTAATATAGAAACTCTCTTTACCACTTGGGTAATAGCTCTCTTTCCAAATTGGTGTTGCTTGCGAACTAACTAAAGTTAAATTCGTTTTAGAAGTAGTTCCTGTTTGATCTTTGTCCACCAAAATAGCTCCCATCCCCTTCCACTCTATCACATCACTGTAAGGAAATACACTTGCAGGAATTTCAATCGATTGAGAAAATAAGAACGTGTGATAAAAAAGAAAAAGGTAAAAAACGAATTTCATAGTTTGTTGTTTTAATTGTTGCTAAATTAAGGTTTATTGTAAATATCTTGCAAAACTTTTCCAATAGATAGTTGATTCATACAATTTAATAAGTGTAAGGAAGGTATTTAAAAGAAAATTGTATTTTAGAGTTTTGTAATTGCATAACGAACTGTTCTTAAATCTCAATTAAGAAAAATATGAAATTAAAAACATACATTTTTATACTTAGTTGTTTTGTTAGCCAACTCTATTTTGGACAAACAATCAATTTAGGAACACCGCTTTGTTTTAAAGACAAGATACATAAAATCAAGGATTTTTATACCACCTCTACTGTTGATGCTTTCAAACAAATTGAGACAGATAAAATCAACCAGCAAATTTCAGGTGATAAGATTTATCGCTTTGGAAAAGAGTTTTCGGTTGATATAAATATTTTTGAAAAAGCCAATCAAACTATTTTGCCCAATGGAGATATTTTGTATCAATATGGAATCTATTGTCCTGATGCTGTATCCATTAATGTGATTTTCGATCAATTTGAATTAGCACAAGGAGTAAAACTTTATTTAGCAGATGCTTACGAAAAATCGTTCGATGGAGCTTATACAAGTTTGAATAACAATGTTTCAAAAATGTTAGGGACAGAAATCGTTTTTACTCAAAAAGCCATTTTAGAAGTTGTTGTACCAAAGACTAAAATTGGTCAATCTACCTTGCATTTAAGTACAATAGTTTACGGATACAGAAACATCAATGATATGGCAAAAGCATTGAATTCATCTGCTGTATGTGAAATTGATGTAAACTGTCCATTAGGAAATGGCTGGGAGGAACAACGTAATTCTGTAGCTATGTTAGTCAATGGAGGCGGATTTTGTTCTGGATCATTAATCAATAATACTACAGGTACGATTATCCCTTATTTAATTTCTGCTTTTCATTGCGGAACAACTCCTGGAAGTTGGGTGTTTCGATTCAGATGGGAGTCACCAAGTGGGCAAGTAGATTGTGGCACCAATGCAAATTCTGTAGATGGACCACAAACAATGAATGTAAATGGTGGAGTGCTCAAAGCGAGTAATCAAAATTCAGACTTCATTTTAGTCGAACTCAACTCAGCGCCCGATCCAAACTGGGATATTTACTACAATGGTTGGGATAGAACAGGAATACCTGCTACACAGTTAACAGGGATACATCATCCGGCGGGTGATATCAAAAAAATATCTCGAGATGATGACACAGCAACCGATAGTAGTTGGCCAAATACACCTAAAAATAGCCATTGGAGAGTACCATCATGGGATCATGGTGTGACAGAAGGTGGATCTTCAGGTTCACCGCTTTTTGATCAAAATCACCGTTTAATCGGACAATTACATGGCGGACAATCAGGGTGTGGAAACGATCAAAATAACCTTTGGGATGATTATGGAAAATTTTCTTTTTCATGGGATGGAATAGGAAAAAGTGGGTCTAAATTAAATGATTACTTAGACCCTCAAAACATTGGTAGTTTATTCATTGATGGTATCAACCCAAATGCACCATCGGTTAATTTTGATGCTGGAGTTAGCACGCCAATGGGTATTTCAGGAAAAATATGTGGTAACACAGCTGCTCCAAAAATTATTCTTTCCAATTCAGGTGCTACCACAATTACAACAGCAAACATCAATTACGGTTACGATGGTATCAATGCATTGAATTATACATGGAATGGGATTCTAAATCTACACCAAACAATTGAAATACAATTGCCTACAATGACTTTTACACAGGGAAATCACACGTTTCAAGCTACCTTAATCAATGTCAATAATAGCACCGATGAAAATAGTTTAAACGATGTGGTTGCTTCTTCATTCTCCATTATAACAGATGGAGAAATTGATACTTTGGAAATTGTTTTAGACAAATATGGAAGTGAGACAACTTGGGCACTTACCAATGCAAATAATCAAATAATATATGCTGGTGGTCCTTATTCTGATGCTAGCAACTGTCCAAATATTACCATCAAACAAGCAATGTGTTTGAACTATGGTTGTTATAAAATTAAATTCAATGATTCCTATTCAGATGGGATGAATACAGCCAATTGTAAGGGAACATTTGCTATTTACCGCCCTGATTCTTCAATAAAAGCACAGATGTTAGATTCAGAAGCTAACTTTGGTGATTCAATTTCACGCTCTTTTTGCATAGCAGATGATTTGTCTGTAGAAAAATTGGTATTCAATGATGAAATTCTAGTATACCCTAATCCGACAAATACATTCATTACTATTGACACGAAATACATGACAGCTTCTAAAATAGAAGTTGCATCCATAATAGGTCAAATCGTTTATGCAAATGAAAGCGTAAATAATCAACTTCAAATTGATGTAGCTAATTATCCAAAAGGGATATACCTAGTGAGAATTTACACTGAGAAAATTGGTGTTATCACCAAACAAGTTGTAGTAAATTAAACTACTTCTTCAACCATAATTTACGTTGAAAATCAACCCAAGCACTAAAAACAGTTGTTTGAAATTCAATTGTCAATTTCAAAACTCCAAATTGGTCATATGGCTGTACAGCAGTCATATAAATATCTTTAAGTGTAGTTTCAATTGAAGAAACTGATGTTGCTGATTTCGCTGTTGGTACAACAGTTGACTTTTCCGTTTTCGTAACTGGTTTCGCCTCTTCTTTTGAAGTAATCGTAACAAAAGAAACAGGTGTTTTAGATAAGAATTCATCTTCCGATTTCATTACTGAACCTCCAGAAAATTGAATATTTTCGAATTCTAAAAACTTCGATAAATCGTTTAATGTATTTGATTTTTTAGCCATTTTTTAAGATTCTAATAGAGTAAGTATTTCTTTCGTGAATGCAAGATATTCTTTTTCAGGTAAAATAGTACTAAACTGAGTATATTTATTTTTTGTTGGGATGTAATTTTCATAGACATGTACACTCAACTCTGCTAAATTTCCTGCAACCGTTTTTGATTTTGTTAAACCATTGATTCGATTTGCTAAAACAGTAATTTTTAACTTTTTATTTAATTCAGTAGCTGGTTTTAAATCTTCAATTGTTTGATAAGTTACCAATAAATCATTTTGAGTTAAACTCGTTGGTACAATCACTAAATGACTTAATACACAAACTTTCTTGATACTTCCGTCTGTAGTTTTACCCGCACTATCTATGATGATAAAATCCAATTTTTTGCTTGATAAATTAGACAACTCTTTCTCCACTTTATCATCTTCAGATGCAATTATAGGAAACAACTGACCGTCTTTCGCTCCGGTTTTGAATAATTCAATTTTACGCAAGGTATTCAAGGTATAATTGGTATCCGTTTCAATCAATGCAACAGAATGACCCAAACTATGCAACATAGTACTTAAGTTAATTGCATTTGTGGTTTTACCAGTGCCACCTTTTCTACTAATAAAAGAAATCACTTTTGTCATAATGGAAACATTTTAAAGAACGAAATTACTTTCTTTCTCTGAATAGAATTTATAAAAAAAAGGAAACTATGAACAAATGTATTGTTAATTAAAGACTTAAGAAGTTATCCTTTTAAAATACGCATCACAAAAGATGTTTGCACATTGGCAATATTTGGGATGGTTGCTAATTTATTCCGAAGAAAATCTTGGTATTCTTCCATGTCTTTGACTTCAATATAAAGTAGATAATCTATATTTCCAGCAATATGATGACAAGTAACCACTTCTTCTAACTCTACAATGGCATTTTCAAATTGTTCAATCAGCTCCAAATTGTGTGATTTTAAAGAGGTTTGACAATACACTTGTAAGCCTTTTCCTATTTTTTTTCTATCGATTTTTGCCGTATAACCTAATATAACTCCTTTACGCTCTAAACGCTTAATTCGCTCAAATGTAGGTGTAACAGATAATCCTATTTTGGAAGCAATTTCTTTCGTTCCTAACTTCGAATTACCCAAAAGTAAGTGTATTATTTGTTGATCAATTGCATCTATATTCTCATCCATAATCTATAATTGAATTAATAATTAGATAATATTTCTATTAAAATTAATAATAAAAGAATTAAATTCTACAATTATGGAAAAATAAAAATTTTATATTTTACAAAGCAACCTCTCTAATAAATAGCGCGTTATAGAAATAACAATAAAGTTAGATTTTTAAATTCTAGATAAAAAATGTGACTTTTCTATAAAACCAAAAAATTATGAAAAAAATATTAATTATACTATCAGCAGTTATTACATCCACGTTAACTGCACAAGTAACAGTAGAGGATGCGACATATCCTAATTTCAATGATGGAAAAATTATTATTGACACTACAGGAACTGGAATAGAAAGCTGGGCCATTTGGAAAATTGAAGATGGAGTAAGAACAGATGTATGTTTTGGATATAATACAAAAATAAATAGTGGATTAGCTATAGGATCATATTGGATATTAGGTAAAAAACCAAATGACGGTTATTCATATTCATTAGATAGACAAGTAAATTTAGGTATGAGGAGTTCAACTACCTGCGATTCTATGAAGTTATCAAACTACGTAAGATTTCCGGAACCTATTTTGCCTGGCGACCCAAATCCACCGCAACCAGGTTTAGTAAATATGAAATTCAATTATGATATAGAAAAATCTTGTGGACCTGTGAACATTGAGTATTATCAACAATATGCATCTTATGCACCTCAGTTGATTCCTTCTAATTTATTTTATAATAATATTCAATACAATGTATTAATGAGAATGGGGTTTTTCATTGTTGTAACTGATTGTAATTGTACCGCAGTAATTTCAGATATGAGATTTACAACTTCTGCAACTAATTATCCTTTAGTAGGAGTTCCAAGTTCAGGTGGCACAAATAATACAACTGCTGGTCTTGAAAAAAATAGCCTTGACAATTTTAATATTTATCCAAATCCAACAAATGATCTTATCAATATTCATCGAAACAATCCAACAAATGAGATGATAACATTAGAAATTAAAGATCTAAATGGCAAAACAATATTTAAAAACCAAGGTTTAAATGATTCAGTATCCTTAAAATCAATCGCTGATTCAGGAATCTATTTTGTAACAATTCTTGACCAAAATCAAGAAATTATTTACAAATCAAAAGTTATTCTAAACTAAAATACTTACTAATAAATC
>CALPVI020000040.1 GCA_943326975.2 Actinomyces viscosus
ATAGAAACAAATCGAGCTAATGCACTGAAATAAGGTGATATTAAATTTGCTTTCTTACCCTTTTGAGCATATTTAATAGCGGTCAATCTTGAGTATTGATCTGCTCTATTTTTATGATCGATAAACGATACATAGGAATAATGATACAAATCCCCATTTAATCTTGTTACTGCTTGCTCTTTTGAAAAAACTAAATTTTCATGTACTATCTCACCATCCCATTTAGAAAATTCAGTTGGGAAAACTCTAATTTTAACGTCAGGATACCAGCCAGAATTATAAATCCATTTACCACAATAATTTGTTAAACGAACTAATTCGTAGACTCCAGTAAAACCAGCTTTTTTTGCTTGTAAAATTGATGCAGTTAATTCGGGAGATAAAGCCTCATCTGCATCTAAGGATAAAATGTAATCACTCGTTACTAATGAATTAGCAAAGTTTTTCGTTGCTGAATAACCCTCCCATTCTCTTTTTATAAATTTGACGTTGTAATTAGAACAAATTGCTTCTGTACGATCTGTGGAAAGAGAATCAATAATTATAATTTCATCTACAACATTCACAATTGAATCTAAACATCTTGCTATATTGTTCTCTTCATTAAACGTAATGATTACAGCAGATAATTTACTCATAATAAATGAAATAAGATTATTTTACTCGAATACGTTGTCCAACACTAAGTCTGTTTTCATTCAAACCTGGATTCAACCTTTTTAATTGTTGTTGAGTTAAATTATGGTGTTGGGCAATTTTTGAGAAAGTGTCACCAGAACGTACATTATAATAACGAATAATCGGTTTTGGTTTTGGTGCTTTAACTGGTTTTGTATCTATCACAACTGGCTTAACGAGAGTAGAGTCACTAATTGGTTTTACTATAGTTGAATCGCTCACCTCTACCTCTACGGTTTCAGTAGTTGGTTTAACTCCTAGTTGTTTTACTTTGATTCGTTGACCTGCGAACAAAGATGTACTTTTCATATTGTTTAAAGTCAAGATTTGACTTACAGTAACACCATGCTTCGTAGCAATTCTACCTATTGTTTCACCTCTTAATACTGTATGATAAACAAAGGCTCCATCAGTATTTGAAGGAGTTATTGTTGTACCTCCACTTACTTTCAATGTTTCAATAGTATCCGGTTCAGCTGCTAAAGGTTCAACAACTTCATACGTTGAATATAATTTTTTCTCTAAAGCATACAATTCATCTTCAATACTTACTAATTTACCTATTTCTTGTAAAGGTCCCGTAATACATTGAGGTGGATTTGATGTTGGAACATATCCCGTTTTATAAATCGGATTTAAAGTTTGAATTTCATTTAAATCCCAACCTGTTAATTTTGATATTGTTGACATGTGTATACCTTTTGAAATACACATTGTATCTAATTGCGCATATTTCCATTTTGCTTCAATTGGAATAATATTATGCTCCGCATGATACGTTAATAAATATGCTGCCGCAATAAAATTGGGAACATATCCTTGCGTTTCTAATGGTAAAAAAGGTCTAACTTCCCAATAAGAAGTTTTACCTCCTGAACGTCTGATTGCTTTGTTCACATTTCCAGGTCCAGCATTGTAAGAAGCCAAAGCTAAATTCCAATCACCATAAATATCATGTAGCTTTTTCAAATATCTACAAGCTGCATCTGTTGCTTTTTCAGGATCCATACGCTCATCGATGTATGAATTTTCATTCAAGCCATAATACAAACCTGTTCGATACATAAACTGCCACAACCCCAATGCACCTGCTCTTGATTTCACTTGTGGACGTAAACCACTCTCAATAACAGCTAAGTATTTCAATTCTTTAGGCAAACCATACATCGCTAGTTTTTCCTCAAACATCTCAAAATAAAGTTTTGATCTACCCAATACAACTCGAGCAAAACTTCTTCTGTTTTCAGCAAAAAATTTAATGGTTGCTAATGCAGGAGGTGTACAATCTAGGTGAAAAGGTGTCATTTGGTTCATTTTTTCCAAACGCTCACAATAAACTTCATCAGAAAATTGAGGCGTAACACCTGATTCGTATTTCAATGCATTAATTATTGAATCATAGTTCGATTGATTCGCAACTTCATCATAAAATGCATTCAAACTTTGTTCAACAGTAACATAAAAAGGATCTTTCTTAAGTGCCACCGAATCAACTGGTTTACGAACCGGAGGAACTTGACCAATTGAAAGGAAACTTAATAAAGATAGTATAACTATTAAACAATGTTTTATCATAAAAAAATCTTAGGCTATCTCAGTTAGATAGGATGAGAAATTAAATAATTCTTTTTCTTTGAAATGATCTGCCATTACTTGAATTCCAAAAGGCAATCCATTTGAATGGTTTCCTAAAGGCAAAGAAATAGCAGGATTTCCAGTTAAATTAGCATGAACAGTAAAAATATCCTGTAAATACATTTGAATTGGATCTTTAACTGCATTTAAAGGAAAAGCAGTAGAAGGAGTCGTTGGCAAAATCATCATATCATAATTCGAATAGATTTCATTTGTTTTATCACGCAATACTCTTCTCACCTTTTGCCCTTTTGTATAATATGCATCGTAAAACTCATTCGATAATACAAATGTACCCGCCATAATTCTTCGTTGAACTTCAGGACCAAATCCTTCACTTCGTGAATTAATGTATGTAGCTTCCACACCAACTGCTTCAGGACTTCTGTATCCATAATGAACACCATCAAAACGAGATAAATTAGAAGAAGCTTCTGCGGTAGTTAATACATAATAAGTTGGAACCATGTATTGTAAATAAGGGAAAGAAACATTCTCAACAATGTGTCCATCACTTTTTAGTTTTTCGATGATTGCATTCATTTTAGAAACCACTTCAGGATCAACACCTTCCGTTTCCAAACTCTCTTTTAATACAGCAATTCTTAATTTAGAAGGTTTTTCATAATTCGCAATCTTTTCAACCTCTTTCGAAGATGAAGTACTATCAAATTCATCTTTACCTGCCATCACTTCATATAAAAGTGAAGCGTCTTCAACAGAATTTGTAAATGGGCCTATTTGATCAAATGAAGATGCATAAGCAATTAAACCATATCTACTAATTCTACCATAAGTTGGTTTTAAACCTATTAATCCTGTAAAAGATGCTGGTTGTCTGATTGAACCACCTGTATCACTTCCTAAAGATGCAGTACATAATCCAGCAGCAACTACTGCTGCAGAACCGCCAGATGAACCACCTGGAACTAAATCTCTATTGATTGGATTTTTAACAGGACCATAAGCTGAAGTTTCGTTTGAACTTCCCATTGCAAATTCATCACAGTTTGTTCTACCAATTATAATTGCATCTTCATCAATTAATCGTTGAACAGCTGTGCCTGAAAATAGGGATTCAAAATTCTCAAGAATTTTTGAAGAAGCAGAAACTTTATGCCCTTTGTAGCATAAATTATCTTTCAGAGCAATCACCATACCAGCCAATTTTCCAGCAGTACCGTTTTTGATCTTTGCGTCCACCTCAATTGCTTTCAGTTTCGCAGTTTCTTCAAATACTTCTAAAAACGCATTTAAATCGGAATTTTCATTGATTTTAGTTAAATAGCTTTCAACTATCTCCAAAACAGAAACACCCGAAGTAATAGCCTTTTTTACTTCAGCAAACGTTTTATACATTCGAAAATGATTTACTAATTTTTTTCTTCTTTTACTTCTTTAGTATCGTCTTCTCCTTTTGAAGCATCTTTGAATTCTTTGATACCTTTTCCTAAACCTTTCATTAATTCAGGAATTTTCTTACCACCAAATAACAATAATACAACTGCAAGTATCAAGATGATTTCTGTTGCACCTAATTTCATAATATTCTTTTTTTAATGACTACAAAGTTACTTAATTATCCTAAACAGATCTTTTTAAAATCTTATTTTGTGTTAAAAAGATAGATTTATTAAACTGTTACAGGTTGATTTACGCTTCTATAAGTAAAAGTTGTACAAATTTTTCTTCTTGCAAAACGTGCTTGAGAATCAGATTGACACAATTTTTTGTAAACATCTTGAGATACACCAAAATATTCGTAACTATTTCCATCTGAAAAATCAATTCTTAAAACTTGACCTTTGTACTGAAAATCAACAATAATATTGTTATTGATACTTTCTAAATATGTCTCTTTATTGTTTTCTGCAGTTTCTGGAGAAATGCTCACTAAAAAATGATATCCTTCAATGATTTTTTTACTTTTCTCTTCGGCTTCTTTTAAACCTTCTGCATTGTCGTGAAATTTATCAGGATGAAATTCTTTCATAAAATTTCTGTACACTTTCTTCATTTCAGCCAAAGATGTTGTTCTTTCTACACCTAATAATTTTCTGAACTCGACAATTCTTTTCATTTGTTTTTTTTACAATTAATATTAATTAATCCACCTTGTTGAAATCACTTTTTTCAACAATTCATTTCCGGGATTATTAATTTGATTTTTGAAATTGAATGCAAAGATACGACCTTTTTTTGGAAAATATAATTCAAATCAACTGATTATTCAATAAATATGAATTTTACGGTACTCGGAAGGTGTCATCTCAGTTGATTTTTTAAATGCTGAATTAAAAGACGATTTAGAATGGAATCCCGACATATTAGCTATGGTTTCAATTGTATAATTCTCTGCTTCTTCTGATAACAAAAGTTTTTTTGCTTCTTCAATTCTAAAATTGTTTATGTAGGTATAGAAATTTACCTCATATACACAATTTAAATAATGAGATAAATATTTTTCATTACTATCGATCAATTTAGCTAATTGATAAATCGTCAATTTAGCATCCAAATAAGGTCGATCTTCTTCTATTACTTTGGTTAATTTGAAAGCGATTTCACTGAAATATTTCTCTTTTTCATCCCTACTTGTATTATCCTTAAACGACTTGCTATTTTCTTTAATAATTAAAAATGTAAGAATAAATGTGTAAAGCAACACATAAACCAAAAAAGAAATTTGAAAGGAGAAATTTTCTTCATTAAACTGAGTGATAAGATGTAAAAATATAAATGCAAAATATCCGAATGCTATAAGTGTTATCAAGCTTTGATTAGAATCATTCGTTCTATTTTGTAAAATTAATTTAAGGATTTGAATAAAATAATATACCGTAATGATAGGAAAGACAAATATATAGGTGGCAAAATTTGAATAATTCATCAAATTCTCAATTACTGTATGAAAGAAGGTATTACCTGGCTTGAAAGTTAAATAGACAAAAGATATTATGTTAATTAAAAAAAGCACATAACTAACATAAAACACTTTAATATGAGATTTCTTATTTGAATCAATTTTTAATAATAGAAAATTATATAAAAAAGGAGGAGTTGTAATTATGAAAACATAAAATAATAACGCAGAAATATTTTTAATCAAAAGTGGAATAAATTCAAAATCACTTGCTACTGAAAAAACGCTTAAAACAGAAAGAGAAAATAAAATGACAAAACCATTAAACAAAATAGTTGATTGTTTTTTTAAACGATATGAATTAATCATATAAAAAACTGATAGACCAATTGCGATCAATTGAAAAACAAATATGATTATATATAACTTATCCATTAAGACAAATTTAAAAATTCATTTTAGATCTTTTGTATTCATGTACGAATTCAATGAATATGTGCTGTTTCGGTGTATTCATACAATCAAATTTTAGGGCTAACATCCTTATTAAGTAATTTTATTTTTTCAAAAATTAATTTTTAAATTACAAAATTCATGAAAAAACAATTTTATTTAATTTTATTTTCTGTTGTTTTTTTATTTAAATCAAATGCGCAATTTTCAGTTACGGCTTCACTTGGTACTACTGGACCAACAACCTATACTTCATTAACAAAAGCAGGTGGAGTTTTTTCAGCAATTAATGCTGGTACTCACAGAGGAATAATTACTGTTTCTGTAACTGCAAATAGCACGACTGAAGACGGTGCTAACACTTTAAATGCAAGTGGTTCTGGAAGTTCTAGTTATAGTTCAATTACTATTTACGCTATGGGTTCAGCTAGAACAATCAGCGGAGCAGTTACTGCTGGTACACCGTTAATAACACTGAATGGTGCTGATAATTTAACAATAGATGGTAGATTAGGAGGTTCTGGAGCAAGTAATAGTTTAATTATTGAAAATTCTACAGCTTCAACTACATCAAATACTTCGACAATCTTATTTAAAACCGACGCCACTAACAACACAATTAAATATTGTACAATTAAAGGGTCAGCGGATTACAATTCACTTTCCACAGTAACTGGAACTATTTGCTTTTCTTCAACTTCTTGTACTAATGGTAATGATAATAATACTATTGAATACAACACATTGACCAGATCTGGAGCTGCATCAACGACTATGCCTTGTAGTGCAATTTTTTCAAATGGTAGCTCGGCTACTATAAATCACGATAACATTACAATTTCTAATAACAATATTGAATATTTTGAAAGAAATGGAATTTTTTTGTATTCCTATTCTGATAATTGGAGTATAACAAATAATAGTTTCTACCAACCAGCTAGTTATCAACTAGTAGCGAATCAAAGAGCTATCTATATTTATGGTGCGAATGGGACAAGTACTTTCTCAATTACAGGGAATTATATTGGAGGTAAATCCTCAAGTTGTGGAGGAACAGCATACACACTTACAGATGCTAGTTCTGGTTATTCATTTACTGGAATTGACTGTTATGCTTCTGGAGGAAATGTAACTATTAGTTCCAATTGGATCAGTAATCTTGATATAACTAATAATAACTCATCGATGTTTACAGCAATTTCAGCTGATGGCAATTCTGCATATACAATTGGAGCAAGTGGCAACGGAAATATTATTGGTTCAAATACAGCGAGCGGTGCAATAATTCTAAAAATGGATGGAAGTGCAACTAATATTAGAGGAATCTATCTTGGGAGTAGTGTTGGCTCAAATTCCACGATAAGTTATAATGAATTTGGATTGATGACATTCCAACTAAAATCAGGGGCAGCAACACCATTAAGCCCATCTGTGAAATTGATTCAAATAAATAAAGGGATCGTTTCAATTACTAGTAATATCCTTGGAGCTCAAACCATTAATTGTAATACAAGCACATTACCTTTATATAGTATCAGCTTCGAAAGCCTTACTTCAGGTAATTCCTCTATTACGAATAATACAATTCAAAATATATCCATGGCTACAGGTACAGGAAATTTTTATGGTATCAATGTAACACCTACTACTTCTAACAATGTACGAAACATCTCAATTTCATCTAATACAATTGGCTCAACGACAAGTAATAATATATCACTGGCTCAAAATAATGCAGCATATGGAATTAATTGTCAAGCCTTACCTTCATCTGGATCTAACCAAGTTTCTATTACTGTAACTTCAAATACAATTCAACAATTTAACTTGACTAACGCAGGGAGTTCTACGAATTTTATTGGAATTAGCAATGCTGGTGGAATTATTTCAGCTACTTATAACACTATAAAAAATATTACTTCAAATTCAACTTCAGCTTCTTCTATAAAAGGAATTTATGACTTTAAAAATGAAACAACTATAATCAGTAACAATGAAATATCTTCTATCACCACTTCTGGAGGTTTTATAGGAATCGATATTTTTAATTCTACAAATACCAATTATACTATTTCTTCAAATGTGATCGGTAATTCAACTAATAATAATATTTCTATCAGTTATAACGGCACAAACTATGGAATGAATTTAACTTCTAATTCTACTTATAGTTTAACTTCAAATACCATTCAAGAATTAAATTTAACAAACACAGGTAGTAGTAATTTATTTTATGGTATATATCTTTCTGCTGGAACATTATCTTCAAATTCTGAAATTATAAAAGAAATAGATAGTTATTCTACCTCTACCAATTCATCATCCTTAACAGGAATCTATATTGGTTCAGCTGGAACAAGTAATAACTTAATCGACTTTGAAATATTTAATCTCAACCATAAAGGAACGACAACCAGTACCGTTTTAAATGGTATTTATATTGTTAATACAAATGCTGGAATTCTAAAAAGAGGAATTATATATGGTTTAACAAATGCTTCAACACTTGGCTCAATTGCAGGAATCAATAACAATGCGATTACAACATCAACTTTTTCTTGGGATTTTTGGAACAATGTTGTTTTATTAAGTAACAATACAAGTGGTTCTAACTTTCAAACCATCTCAGAACTTACAGGTATAAAAGTAGGTGCATCTGGACTTGGTAAAGCCAATTACTATCATAATACAGTTGAAATTAGAGGTGCAATCACTAATTCTAGTAGTGGTATTTCTTCTGCATTTAGTAATTATACAACCTCTACTTCTGGAGATCAAACCTATAAGAATAATGTTTTTAAGAATTCAAGGTCTTTAAATGCATCTGAAGCAAAATATGCTATCTACCATAGGTATGTATTTCCAACTTTAACAACTATGAATTACAATTCAAATTATTTAGAAACTACAGGTTCCCCCATTGCTTCGTATAATCTAATAAATCAATCTACTATTAGTGACTGGAATACGTTAAGTAACGGTGGATCAAGTGTTGGAACAGATATTACAGGCAGTACAACTTTTAGCACAGCATTAGGTGTTCCGAGTTCAGGTTGGATAGGGGCAAATGCAGGTGAAGACTTAACTTTAACTGTTATTGATGATCGACTTTTACACACACGAAATCCAGCTCCACCAGCAATTGGTGCTTATGAAAGTGTTACAAGTTTACCAATAGAACTCATCTCTTTTGCATCAACTTGTAATGGCAATTCTATTGATTTAGAATGGGAAACTGCTACTGAAATGAATGCTGATTATTTTAATATTGAGAAATCAATCAATGGGAAAGATTGGGAAACGATATCAACAGTTAAAGCAGTTGGAAACAGTATTAAAAAACAAATATATTCGACAACAGATTCAGATGTAAGAAGCAGTACAAATTATTATCGATTAGTTCAATATGATCTAAATGGAAAATTTAAAAAATTCGATATCGTAAGCAGTAAATGTATAACTGAAGAAACATTTTTAATTTATCCGAATCCCTCGCAAAATAATTTCAATTTATTAGTTAATCATTTTGATTTCATTGGAACTAATCAAATCACTATTAAAGATTTACTTGGACAAATAGTTCTTGAAAAAGAAGCGATAATAAGTGAAGGTACAAACAACCTACTTTTCCAAAAAATTGACAAACCTGGAGTTTATATACTAAATATTAATAACGAAAAAAAACAGTCTAAATCGATCAAATTTATTGTTCAATAATAGAAAAATCACGGCTACTGTTTTTGTAATTAAAAATAGACTTTCTGGATTCTTTTTTTAAAAAAATCTTCTATTTCACCTAATTCTGGTGCTACAAAATTCAGAAAAGATACCATTCACTAAACGATTACTACACCTTACCGATTTTAACAAAAATTTAAAATCGTGGATAGAAAAAAAGCATAAATTGCGTCCAACAAACAATGAAAACTATGTTAGAACTATCCAAAAAAATACTTATAAAAGTTAGTTTCGATGCTAAACTTTTTCAAAAAGAATTAATGAAATCATTTAAATGGATAACAGACGCTGAAGAAATTCAACGACTAAAAGAATGGTGTTTAATCGAATTTGGTGCAATATACCCCTCAATAGTAAGCACCGCATTTGCTACTGTCAAGTAGAAAAATGGTGCCTTCGACTTTACTTAGGCGCCATTTTTTTCATTTTAACTTATCTAAATCTCACTAAATAAGTTGTATCCGTCAAAGAAATCAAAAACGCTATTAAATCGTTTTTTTCTGATTTAGACAATTGAAAGGGTTGTATAATTTTACTTTGTAAATTATTTTGATTACCTCCTTGTGAATAGAAATCAATCACCTCATCTATAGACTTAATCGAACCATCATGCATGTAAGGATAAGTTAATTCGATATTTCGCAACGAAGGAATTTTAAAAAAACCTATTTCTGAAGAATCCTGTCCTAATCTGAACCTTCCCTTATCTGTTTTTCCTGTATAATCGGCGTATAATCCATTGTTTTCAATTTTATCATTACTAAATAGTGGCTCCGTATGACATTCGATGCAATACAATTTTTCTGAAAACAATTTCCATCCTCTTTTTTCAGAAGCAGTTAATTTTGATTCAATTTTTCCATAATAATATTGATCAAAACGAGAATCAGTTGATAAAAGTGTTCTTTCAAATGCTGCAATACTTTTAGTCAATACAAAAGAATCAAAATCTCTTTTAAATATGGATTTAGCTGCTTTTTTATAGGTTGAAATTGCTTTCAATTTTTTCATTAACACTTTTATATCCATTCCCATCTCTTTGTGTTCTTGAATAGGAACTAAGACTTGCATTTCTAAGGAAGTTAATAAGCCATCGAAC
>CALPVI020000041.1 GCA_943326975.2 Actinomyces viscosus
AAATGACTGCCATTGAAATTACACGCATACCTACTAATAATGAAGTAGGATCAATATCAAACTTAGGATGATGAACACCATAAATAATTCCTTTCTCTTCATTTCTGACGCCTAATCTCAAAAAACAAACTGGTTTTTGTTGAGAATAAAAAGCAAAATCTTCAGATGTCATTCGGATTGGCAAGTCTTCTACTTGTTCTTTCCCTAATAATTCTATGGCCTTTGTTTTTAATGCTCTAGTAATCTCAGGATTATTTTCTAAATAGGGATAACCTTTACTAATTCTAACAGTTGCCTTTCCTCCTAAAGAGACAGCTATCATCTTAATTTGTTGCTCAATTAATTCAAGTGCTTCTGCTCTCCAACTTTCGTTTAATGTTCTAAAAGTTCCTTTCAGTATTACTTTAGAAGGAATCACATTTGTTGCTCCTAGACCTTCAAAATGTCCAAAACTCAATACAGATGGAATTATTGGATCACATCTTCTGCTAACGATTTGTTGAATCGATGTAACAATCGTTGCACCAATTAATATAGGGTCAATTGTTTTATGAGGTGTTGCACCATGCCCTCCTTTCCCATCAATTTCAACATGAATCTCATCAGATGAAGCCATGTAAACTCCCTCTCTAAACCCTACTTTCCCTACTTCCATTTCCGGAAACACATGTAAAGCATATAACTCTTTTACCGTTGGATTTTCAAGCACACCATCTTTAATCATTAAAGTTGCACCTCCTGGATTTTGTTCTTCTCCAGGTTGAAAAATCAACTTAATTGGATTAGGTAAACTATCTTTTATTTCATTTAAAATTTCAGCAACACCCAAAAGAATAGATGTATGAACATCATGCCCACAAGCGTGCATTACACCATCAACAGTTGACCGGTAAGCAACTTCATTTTCTTCATGTATAGGCAAAGCATCCAAATCTGCACGCAAACCAATACATTGTTGATTTTCAGAATGATGTTTCCCTTTTATTATTCCAACTACACCCGTACCTCCTACTTGAGTTTGATGAGGAATACCTAGTTCTGTTAACTTCTCAGAAACAAAATTCATTGTATTCATCTCTTGATAAGATAACTCAGGATATTTATGCATAAATTCTCTATAACCCTTTACTTTTTCAAAGATCAATTGAGATTTATTTATAATAAAAGATTGAATATTATTGTCGTTCATTTGAAAGTGCGCTATAACCTGAAATAATAAAACGAATTGCTACGTATGCCATTAACAATCCAAAAACAAACTTTACCTTACCAGGCGATAATTTTAATGAAATTTTCGATCCAAAATAACCCCCGATTAAAAAAGCTAATGCCACTATTAAACCATAAGTCCAGTAAATATTACCTGTTTTGGAATAGTTATGAACTGCAAGTAAACCCGTTGGAAGCAACAATATAAATAAACTAGTTCCTTGCGCTTGATGTTGTGTTAATCCTAAAAAGTAAACCAAAGCGGGAACGATTACAACGCCTCCTCCAACTCCAACGAAGCCACTTAAGACACCTGCAATTAAGCCTATAATTAATAATATTATAACTGTTTGTGTAGTCATTTTATAAATTTTATTCTACCATTAAATTACATCCTCTGATATCGGAATTATCAAACCTTCCCATTAATTTAAAATCATTTCCCAAACGTTGTCCTAGATCTTGTGTTTCAATAAAACTACATGAATAAAGATTCGCTAAGTCAATAATATTTATTCCACCTGTTTTTCCATCTTCGACATAGTGAAACGGGTCATTTGTTTCTCTAATTAAAATCTGCATCCATGGGGGCATTTCAAACAACCCATTCTTATCACTATAAGACTGAGAAAACAATTCAGTCATTCCGTATTCAGAAGAAATTGCATCAAGTCGTAATCCCTCTGTAAGTTTTAAATGCAATTCATCTTTAGTCATTTCTTTTCTGCGACCTTTCATACCACCTGTCTCAATGACTTGTGCTTTTGAAAAATCTATATTCATTTCAGCTAAATCCAACAATGCATAAGAAACACCAAATACAATCACTTTTTTATTATTCTTTACAGCTATTTTATAACTTTCTATTAATTTACTATAATCATTAAGAAAGAAACCTGACAAACTATTTTTAGATAATTGAATTAACTTTTCTACCATATAAACAAGACTTGAATTTCCTTGTTCTAGATAATTCGGTAATAAAGCTAAAATAACTTGATCTTCAGGATTCCCTATAAAGTTGCGATAAATAATTTCAAAAGATGATTCATACATTCGTTTATTCTGCACTAAATGTCTACTTCTTTGTAAACCAGTTGTAGCGCTACTCAAAAACTCGAATTCAATAGGTAAATTAATTGTTTTCACCTCATGGGTCTTAAAAAAAGAGATGGGCAAAAAAGGAATTTCCTGAATATTTGACGGGTCTTTTCTATTTAAACTGTTTACATACTGCGCATAAACCGTACATCTCTCTTTTTGAATATGAAAAACTTCTAATGCTATTTTTTCAAACTCAGCATTAGAATTTATTGCAAAAATACGTTTTTCAATATTTTTCATAACCATAAAGGTAGCCAAAAAGTAATTGGTATAAACAAAAATTGCTGAAAACCATTCGATTTTCAGCAATTAAAATTAAAAATTGATATTTTATTAATCTCTATCTTTTAACCAATTAGCCACTTTTGGCGCTAACTCTTTTTGAGATCTATTCCCAACAAAAACACCAATATGTCCTCCTTCAAAACGATATACTTCATAATCTTTTGTTCCCACATAATCACCTAAAGGTGTTGTTGCAGTAGGTGGAACCAAATGATCTTCTGTTGCATAAATATTTAAAACAGGCATTTTTAAATTTTTAAGATTCACTTTATGTTCTCCAACAACCAATTCACCTTTGATTAATTTATTTTCTTGGTAAAGATCTTCCATGAATTGTAAAAAACATGCCCCAGCTTGATCAGGACTATCTGAAATCCACTTTTCCATTCTTAAGTAGTTGGTCAATTTCGTTTTATCCTCTAATGAATTCATCAAACCTGAAGATTTATGAAATTTCATCATAGGTTTTAACATTTCAAACCCTTCATTTAAGAAACTTCCAGGAACAATTCCATCAAACCCTTCAACAACTGCTTTAAAATCCATCTCTTTACTCCATTTAAAAAGCAAACCATCATTGATTGAAAAATCTACTGGAGTAACATGCGTAACCAAGTTTTTAATTTTTTCAGGATGAATTGCTGAATAAATCAAACTAAATGTTCCACCTTGACAAATACTTAAAATATTTATTTTATCAACTTTGTTTTCATTTCGAACAAAATCAACACAGTTATTTATATATCCATTAATATAATCATCCATTGATAAATATTTATCAATTTTAGTTGGGTATCCCCAATCAATTAGATAAACATCTAAACCAGCTTCAAGTAAATTTTTAATATAACTTCTATCAGGCTGTAAATCTAGCATCTGATAAGTATTAACCAAAGCATAAACAACTAATACAGGTGTTTTATAAGTTGCTTTTGTATCTCTATTATATCTAAATAATTTTACTTTATCATCTTGAAACACTAATGTTTTAGGAGTAATTGCAATATCCACCTCTTTAATTTCATTTAATGTTTCAATTCCTTTTACAATTTTAGAAGTATTAGCAGATAATTCTTGAAGAATGTCAATATTATTTAATTTCATTTAGAAAACTTTAATTTTTGTTGTATAAAAAAAGGGAAATAAAATTTCCCTTTCTCAAAGTGATAATTAAGAATTAAACCGTTGCTTTTTTTGCAGTTGTTGTTTTAGTAGCGCTAGTCGTAGTTGTTGTTTTAGCAACATTAACTTTAGCCTCTAATGATTTAATTGTTTTTTTCAAATCATGAATTGTTTGGTACAATTCAGTCATTTCAGATTTAACAACTAATGGCAAATGCTCGATTCTAGTTTCAAATTGTTTTTCAATATTTTTCTTTACTTCTAAAGATAAAGTTAAAACTTCAGCTTTTAATTTAGAAAACTCATCTGTTCCAAATAATACAGCATAATGTTTTTCATTGATCGCAACCCATTCGTTAAAGAAAGTTTGGAATGTATAGTTTACATCTTGATTTTGAGTTTTATCAACAATATGTTTACCTACTTCCTCAGCAACTTTTTGACCAGTTGTATACAATAAATATTGAATTTGAGCTAATTTCACATTGTAAGTAGTTGACTTATCCAATGTTGAAATCAATAATTCAATATTTTCTTTCTCTTTACTATTTGAAACCAATTTCATTGCTGGAGCAAATAATTCAGTATAAGAAGTTGATACATTTGTAAATACATCATTTAATTTACCTAAATCATTTGAAAACAAATGAGGAAATTTAGAAGTAAATAATGTCCAAAACTCTTGGTATTCTTTCGTTGAATTTTTTTGGTTAGCAAAAAAATCTTGAATCATTTTAGAGTTTGATTCTATCAATGTATTTAAATCATTTTTTTTAAAAAACGAAGCAAATGTTTCTTCTGTAATTGTCTTATATTGAGCAGGATCAAATAATGATTTCATGCTGTCAACTGAGAATTTATTATCTTTAAACGCAGTAAAATAAGGTTTATAGAAATCTTGTAATTTCAAAAACAACGTATTTGTATTGTAAGTTGTTTGAAATAAATCAGTATTTAAATTTGAAGGCATTGATTTGCTTAATGTTTCAAACGTAGTATTCAAAGATTTAGTCCAAGATTCAAATAAAGTATTCCACTGACCATAAACTGCATTAAAGCTTTCATTTGTTTCAGTAGTATTTTTACCCAAATTAGAAACAGTATTAAAAAAGTTCAAATTAAATTCAGCAGCTTTTTTTACAGCATCTATTTGTTGCTCATAAAGGTTTTTATAAAAATCTTCTGTTTTAGATTTTGTAGAATGTAAATTCTCCTCAACTCCAGATTTTGTTTTGTTCGTAATATTATTCAAAATTGTTAATTGTGTATCCCACCAATTTTGGTATATCTCAGAAGATTTCTCTAACGGATTTCCAGATTTGATAGCTTCTTGAAATTTATTAGTAGTATCAACAAGCGTGTCAATAGTTTTTTTCTGCGTTTCAACGATAGTTTCGAAGATTTCGTTAGTATTATTCATTTCTTTAATTATTTTTTTACAAATTTATGATATTATTATTTATTATACAACATTAAATCAATTAATTATAAATGATTTTCACTTATATAATTAGTTGATTATCTACAACATATACAAACCGCCATTTATATTTAGACTTTGTCCAGTAATATATGCAGATTCAATTAAAAACTTTACTCCTTTAGCAATATCGCTTGGCAAACCTAATCTATTTACTGGTATTTTTGAAATAATTGAGTTCAAAACTTCTTCAGGCATAGCATTAACCATATCTGTACCAATAAATCCAGGACAAATTGTATTGACAGTTATCCCTGATTTTGCTGTTTCTAATGCCAAAGATTTTGAAAAACCAATCAAGCCAGCCTTTGCTGCCGCGTAGTTTGTTTGACCAAAACCACCTGATTGACCTATCACTGAGCTTATATTTATAATCCTTCCAAATTTTTGCTCCAACATATTAGGTAAAGCCAATTTAGTTGTATTAAAAACACTACTCAAATTAGTGTCAATTACAGCATTCCATTCATCAAGTTCCATCTTCCTAAATGATCTATCTCTGGTAATTCCAGCATTATTGATTAAAACATCCACTATTCCGACTTTTTCTTGAATCTCTTTAAATAGACGCTCACTCTCCTCTGCATGTGCAATATTTGCTTGTAATGCAATTGCCTGCCCCCCTTTCTCTTTAATTTGTTCGACAATATTTTCTGCTTCAGAAGCACTATGGTTATAATTCACAATAACGAAATAACCTTCTTTGCCTAACTCTAAAGCAATAGCGGCTCCTATTCCCCTTGAACCACCTGTTACTAATACATTTTTACTTTTTCCTTCTGTAGTCATAATTTATTTTCAGTTAAAACAGTGTAACTTATGTTAAGTTTTTTTTCAGAATTCAGTTCGAATTAAATATTTTTTTTTGAAAAAAAATAGATTTAAAAAAAATATAACAAATACTTAATTCTGAACAAATATAAAACTGAAAATTAATTTAAACAAATAAATATTCTACCTAACAAATAGAATAAAGCAAAAGTTTAAATTTCAATCAAATATATTTAATACTATGTAATGATAAGTTACATCATTTTTTAATATCAAACAAATTTAATTTGATCATGGAAATTGTAAACGTCTTCTATTTATAATACATTAAAAAACATCTATTTTTATTCAATAAATTAAAACTTTTTTAGCAATTTTATAGCATTATTATAAGTATATTATTATTTAAAAAAAACAATATGATTGAAATAGGACAAAAACATATACATCCATTTAGATTCACTCAAGCTGAGGTAGAAGCTTTTGCAAAAGTGACAGGAGATAATAACCCAGTTCATTTAGATGAAGAATATGCAGCCACTACCATATTCAAAAAAAGAATTGTACATGGTATGTTAGGCGCTTCTTTACTTTCAAAGGTTTTTGGAACCATTTTCCCAGGTGAGGGAACTATTTATTTAAACCAAACGTTGAATTTCCTTCGACCAATGTATGTTGAAGAAAATTACGAAGCAATTTTTGAAGTTAAAGAAATAATAAAAGAAAAAAATAGAGCTATAATATCAACAACAATTACAAATAGTGAAGGTAAAGCTGTTTTGAGTGGCGAAGCTATTATCATGAATTCAACTGCAATACAATAATTAATGATAAGTAAAACTCTCGATAAAAAGAAAATGTATTTTGAAGTGTTAGGAAATCTTAACTCTTCAAAAACGATTATTTTCTTGAATGGTCTTTCTCAATCAACCGTTTCATGGGGTTTAGTGACACCCTATTTTATAGGAGAATATAAAATTATACTTTGTGATTTTATTTTTCAAGGTCAATCAGATAAGGATAGCCCAGTAAGAGATTTTGATACACATGCTGTTGATGTGCTTACAATCTTAGACACTTTAGGAATTGAAAAAGCGACATTGATAGGTTTATCCTATGGTAGTTTAGTGGCGCAACACTTTTCTGTTTTATATCCTGATCGCATAGATAAAATGGTGCTATTATCAACTTTCGCTAACAAAACTCCCTATTATGAAGCAATTGAACTTTCTTGGAAAAACGCACTTGAAATTGGAGGATACTCACTTATGCTCGATGTGATGTTACCTTATGTTTTAAGTGATGTTTATTTTAGCAAACCGTTAATACCAATTGAGTTTTTTAAATCCGCAAAAAAAGATGTTGTAGACGCAACCTCTTTAACTAAATTAATGCAAGCTACTGCTGAAAGAAAGGACTTTAGAGAATCACTTCAGAAAGTTAAATGTAAAACATTGGTAATTCATGGAAGATTAGATGGATTATTTCCAGTATACCTTGGTCAAGAAGTTGCAAATCAAATAAAAAATAGTAAGTTTACAATTATCGAAAATGCTGGACATACACTCAACATTGAAGAAGTAAATAAAGTATCAACTACCATTTTAGTTTTTTTAAATGAACCTATTGAATAATATTCAGATGAAAACAGTTTTAATTACAGGAAGTACAAGTGGGATTGGACTTGGTGTTGCGATCGAATTTGCAAAAGCGGGTTACTCAATTGCTTTTAATGGCTTAGAAGCAAATGCGGAAGAAATCGCTTCAAATGTAGGTGAGGAATTTGGTGTTAAAACTAAATTTTATGGTGCAAACTTATCTGAAGTTAGTCAAATTGAATCTATGATTCAATCCATAATCAAAGATTTCGGCAGTTTAGATGTACTAGTTAATAATGCAGGTATACAATATGTCTCTCCAATTGAATCATTTCCAATTGAAAAATGGAATGCAATTATTCAATTAAATTTAAATGCTGTTTTTTACACTTCTAAATTTGTTTGGGAGAATATGAAAAAAAATAAATTTGGTAGAATTATAAACATCGCTTCCGCTCATGGTTTAGTAGCTTCTGAATTTAAAGCAGCTTATGTATCTGCAAAGCATGGTGTGGTCGGTTTAACTAAAGTATTGGCATTAGAAGGAGCTCCCTTTGGTATCACTGCAAATTCAATTTGTCCAGGTTACGTTAAAACACCATTAGTAGAAAAACAAATTGCTGAACAGGCTATTGCTCATGGAATTTCTGAAGATGAAGTGATTACAAAAATAATGTTGCAAAAACATGCAGTTAAAGAATTTGTAACTGTTGAATCACTAGGTAAATTAGCTGTATTTTTAGCATCTGAAAACGCAAATTTAATTACAGGAACGGCAATGCCAGTTGATGGTGGATGGACTGCCCAATAATGTATTATGAAAAAAGAAATAAAACATGTCGGTCTAGCTTTACAAGGAGGAGGTGCTCATGGAGCATTTACTTGGGGAGTTTTAGATAGACTTTTAGAGGAGGATGGAATTGTTGCCGATGGAATATGCGGAACAAGTGCGGGGGCTATTAATGCAGTTGTAACTGCTTATGGTCTTCATATTGGAGGAAAAGATAAAGCAAAAGAATTATTGGATAGTTTATGGAAGAAAATTTCTGATTCCGGAAGTTTACTTTTTAAACCTTCTATGATGGATAAATATTTTTCTGGTGGTGATATGTATAACACCCTTGGATATATGTTTTTCAACTCGATGTCTCAAATGTTTTCACCTTACCAATTCAATCCTTCCAATTCAAATCCTTTAAAAGAAATATTAAATGAATTAGTAGATTTTGAAGAATTAAAAAAATACAACAACAAAAAACTTTTTGTTTGTGCCACTAATGTGAAATCAAATAGAGCGAGAGTATTTTCAAATAACGAAATTACTGTAGATGCAGTTCTTGCTTCAGCTTGTTTACCTCATCTTTTTCAGGCTGTTGAAATAGATGGGGAATATTACTGGGATGGAGGATACATGGGAAACCCACCTTTATTTCCTTTAATTGAAAATACAGATGTCGGTGATTTACTTTTAATCAAAATAAATTCGATTAACATTGAAGAACTTCCTACTTCTGCAAGAGATATTTCAGACAGAATCAATGAAATAAGTTTTAATAGTAGCTTAATAAACGAGATGCATCTGATTCATTTCAGAAATGAATTGGTAAGAAAAGGCGTTCAAATTGATGATAATAAGAAATCACGCGAAATATTTGTTCATTCAATTTCAGCTCATGAAGCTATTGGTCATTTAAATTATTCAAGCAAAATGAATACCTCTTGGGATTTCCTTTTAGACTTAAAAAATAAAGGCCGTTTATATGCTGAAAAATGGTTAGAACATGAATTCCATGAAGTTGGAATAAAATCTTCCTTTGATATTGAAAAACATTTTTTCGCAAAGAATTAAAAGAGGAAAGGCTGTCACTATAGACAGCCTTTCTTTTTAAAATTACATTGCACACACCTTCTTTAAAACAATTATTTTCTTCATTTGAACTACTGGTTTAACTATTCATTTGTATATCGAAATTATAGTTCAAAAATTTTTAATCAAAGAAATGACTTTCTTACCTTTGGACAAGAATGACAATTTTGATGAAATATCCTTATTTTTATCTAATCATTCTTCTTTTTACTATTTGCTTTTTTTTCAAATTATCAGAAATAAATAAAACAATAATGATGAGTTCAACTACAAAAATGAAAATTGAAGTTTGGTCAGATGTAATGTGTCCATTCTGCTATATTGGAAAAAGAAATTATGAGGGTGCATTAAAACAATTTGACGATAGCAACAATATTGAAATAATTTGGAAAAGCTTTCAATTAGACCCTTCTATACCAGAAAAAACAAATCCGAATGAATCAGTATATGAATATCTAGCAAAAAGAAAGGGAATGTCAATTGAACAAGCTATATCTCTGCACACAAGCGTTGAAGAAACAGCTAAAAAAGCTGGCTTAGAATTCAACTTTGAGAAAGCTAAAATTGTCAATTCACTTAAAGCTCATAGTGTAATTCAATTTTCAAAAACCAAAGGATTGGGTAATGAAATGGAGGAGGTTTTATTTAAAGCCTATTTTACAGATGGAAAAGATATTGCAAATCAAGAAACATTAATTTCCTTAGGAGAATCAATTGGTTTGAAACAATCTGATATAATTGAAGCATT
>CALPVI020000042.1 GCA_943326975.2 Actinomyces viscosus
ATTTTCCATTTCTCGAATTCACTGATTTCTTTTGATTTTATAGTGTAATCTATGATTTCATGTATTTCATTTTCAGAGTACTGTGCATCCAAATAAAAGAAGTAATCCATATAAAAATCGTCATACCATGTTGAGATAGATTTAGTTGATTTCCAAAAACTCATTTGATTTTTACCAGACCAATCTTCGACTTCATTGATATGAGAAAAGATGAATGCAGCATCAAGAGTGTTTCCTTTGTATTCTAATTCTCTTGCTATTGCAAATAAAAATTGATTGGAGTTTGCTGCGTTTTCTATGATTGTATTTTGTATTTGTTCATCAGATAGATTTGGTTTTTTTGAATTCCTTAACTGAATTAAAGCGGATAGTTGTTGATTAAAATTATATATTTTTATATTGTTTTTATGGGATTGTTGTTCGTTCAAAATCCTTGGGAGTAAATTGTTAGATTCGCCAGAAAGAAAGTAGGCGTAGTTTTTTAAAGTATTCCAATGTTCAGATTTTGAGTCAATTTTATCCATCCATTTAGCAAATTCTAAAGCATATAGTTGATCTTTTTTTATACGAATATTTATAGAATCTAAATTCATTTTATCACCATACCAAGAAGTTGAAAAAGAGGGTTCAAAAAGGGAGTAATAGGGAGTTAAAATCCAATCCTCCATTTTATTTAGTTCTCGAACAACTAAAAATGATAGTTGTTTTTCATCAGATGAAAATTTTTCAAATTCTTGAATATTTGATAGTGCATAGTCTATTTTTCTAGTTGCATAGAGTAGATGAAGCGATGCTTTTTCGTCTTTAGTTGCTGCAAGTGATAAGGTTTTATTGAAATCTAATTCTTTATCAAAGAAAAAATGAGTTGCGTATCTTTTTTCCGAAGAGTGAGCAAAGACATTTGAAATATCAATGTTTCTTTTTTCGGAGCTTGGTTCAAATTGTAATTTAAAATGAAGTGCCCAATAGTCAATTGCATTTAAATTTTCATTTTTATTAAAATATGATGAATAGATTTTATTTAATTTCTTTTTGTCGCTATTGTAATAAGCAAGTCTAATAGCAAGATAAGCATATCTTTGTTTTAATTCAGATTGAGTTGTTAATTCAGCTTGTTTCAAAGCTTTTTGTATTGCTTTGTTTCTGGTTATTTTATCAAATTTGGAGTTTTTTTCCCATGGATCTGAAAAATAACAATTCAGAGGAGAACATTTTTTAGCGAATATTAAATAATCCTTAATCCCTTTATTAATAGGTTTATTCAATTCTATACTAAATTCATTTTTGGTATTTCCTGATTTTAAATCTTTAGAAGAAATTGAATATATAGCTTCATAAATAGAACTTTTATTTATTGATTTATTGAAATAGTGATACCATAAATCAACATTCTCATCATTTTCAATTTTATCGACTAATGGCGCTTCTGTATTTGCTGAATAAAAATTAAAAAATGTATAATGAAAAGCATCAAATCCTTTGATATCGAAAGTAGCAGGTTTTAATATGTTAAATCGAATGTCTTCACCATAAGGATAATATCCACATGAAAATGCAGGAGAACTAACGATGAATAGAATGAAATAAATTAAGTAATTCCTCATTTTTATATTGTTTAAGTTCTGTTTCTTGTAAGTTGTAGAGTACTATTGTTGTTGTAGTAGAAAAAGTAACATTCTCATTGACAATTTCTATGGCTTTCATTAGTTCTTTAAAGGTACATTTTTCAAATTTTACAATATCATTTTTACGTAGAAAAATATCATTTATAACAGTATCGTTAATTATTCGATACCAATATTTTTTTTCTTTTCTAAGATTTTGAACGAACTGGGCCGTTTCGTTATAAAAAATTCCTGCCAAATGATTGTTTTTGTACAATTGAATAGATGAATAAATAGGTAAAGCAATATCGAGTGGTATTGGGTAAACATCAGACCCAATTAAATATTTTTTGAGTTCGTTTAAATCTAAAATAGAATTTTTGTTTTTTGCTTCTGGAGGTGAAATTAAATTATAACACATCAACATAACTCTATCTACAGGTAATACACCCATTTTAGCTGGGAATTTGTAAGCATATAATCGCAAAGTGGCACTTATTTGCTTTGAAGAAATCTTTTTCAGTGCTTTGAGAAAAATGAAATAATTCTTTTTAGAACTTTCAGTCCAATCGCAATCAATTTGAATTTCTTGAAATGATTTTTTTGAATTGGTAAAGTTTTCGTTAAACTTTTTATTAATTAGAAAGTTTATATTTTCGGCTAATTCAGTTAATCTTGTGGATTTAATGGTCTTAAAAACTTCATTTCGAATATAAATTGTAGGAATTATTTCTAAATCTAAACCTTTGGTTTTGATGAATAAATTTGTTTTTTCAGTGGGAATAATTCCAAATGTTGCATCATTTTCAACTTCAAAAAATTTAACATATAACTTTTTTGTATCAGTAGATTTTAATGTTTCCTTTTCATAATTTGAAAAATCATTTCTTTCTGTTTCCCAAAAATAGAAAGCACAGGAGATTTGTATTGGTTTGAAATAGAAAAACCAAATAAAATAAGTGATACAAATAAATAAGAATATAAAAAGTAGGGCAGATTTTTTTTTCATAATATAATTTCAAATGTATTACTTTTTTAGAAAGAAAACGATAGGTTGAATAGAAATTTAAATCTTAAAAAAATATTAGTTTAAAATTCATTTTTTATAGATAATAGGTGTAACTTTTTACTTATTTTTCCGATATAGTTTTAATGGGTACGAAATTTGATCAGTTACCTTAAATATTCAAGAATTAAGATTTATGACAAAATATTATATTGCGTTTATTGGTTTGACTTTTTTTTCATCATCCATCTTATTTTCTCAAACAGAAGATGAAGCATGTTTACCACCAGCAAAGAAAATTTTGAAGTTAATTGATGCAGGTAAAAATGCTCCGGATGCACAAACTGCAATCGTAAATTTTAATAAAGCAATCGAGCAAAATCCTGATAATGCAACAGTATATTATGAATATGGTATGTATGCATTTGAAAGTGGATCAAAGTATTATGAGAAAAATCCCAATCCAGCTCAGGGAGATAAAAGTTTTCAGAAGGCTAAAGAAATGTTTACCGAGACTTTGAATCATTGTACTGATTTTCATGCCAATTGTTATTACTATTTGGGAGTAATCAATTATACTCAAAAAAACATGCCAGAGGCAGTGAAATGGTTTAAAGAATTTAAAAAATTTAAGCATTCCGATAATGCTCGTTATCCTGACGATTATGATAAGAAGTTAGGAGATGTAAATCAAATTTTACCAGATTTAGAAGCTGAGATTGATTTGAAAGCGAACCAAGTACCTTTTGAACCTAAAGTTGTTCCTAATGTTAGTTCTAGAAATGATGAGTATTTTCCTATGATTTCTCCTGATAATGAAATCATGTTTTATACACGAAAAGATACATTAAGGGATGGTGGAATGGTCAACAAAGTTGTTGAGAATTTTACTTTTTCACAACGACATGCAGTAAGTGAAATGTTTGACAATGGAAAAGCGTTGAAAGCTCCGTTTAATGATGGTTCATTTACTAATTATGGTGCTGCTACCATGTCTGTAGATAACAAAGAAATGATTATTTGCGCATGTAAACCAACGATGGTAAGTGGACAAAATTATTTGAATTGTGATTTGTATAGAACTGAATACGAGCGTACAGGTTCTAGTTGGGCTGATTATACATGGACAAAATTAGAGAGTTTGGGGGATGCTATCAATACTCCTAATGGTTGGGAAGGCCAACCTACTTTGTCTGCAGATGGTAATACTTTGTACTTTACAGCAATGCGACCGACAACAAGAGATAACGATATTTTTGTATCTAAAAGAGGGGCAGATGGTAAATGGACAAAAGCAAAACCTGTAGATGAATTAAATACGGATGGGAAAGATAAAAGCCCATTCTTACACCAAGATAGTGAATCATTGTATTTTGTATCAACGGTTTCAGATAGTAGAAAAGGTGTTGGAGGATTGGATATTTTTTATGTAAAAGTCAATGAAAGGGGAGAGTATTCTAAACCAAAAAATATTGGCTTTCCAATTAATTCAGAAGCGGATGAATTGGGGCTTTTCGTTTCTACAGATGGTACATTAGCATATTTCTCATCTAGATATGGGGGCAATTGGAATATTTATGCATTTGATTTGTATCCTGAGGCAAGACCTACAGGTGTAACAATTTTAAAAGGAGATTTAACTGATGAAAATGGAAATCCTTTGACTGGAGCAGAAATTGAAGTTGCTTATGGAAGTACAGGCGAAGTAACGAAAGTTAAAGTAAATGGAAACGATGGTAAATTTGCTACAGTAGTTAAAAATAAAGTGAATCAAGATGTAATGGTGACAGTGAAAAAAGAAGGTTATGCTTTCGATTCTAAACTAATTACAAAAGAAGAATTAGCAGCTACAAGACCAGTTTCAACTCCTGCTCTAAAAAATGATCCAGTAAAAACAGATAATAATTTAGCTACAAATACTTCTGAGACGAAAAAATCAGATGAAAAAAAATCAGAACAAACTCATAAAAAAGAGACTTTAGCTAAACTCGATGCTAAAACAGATGTTAAAAAAGAAGCAACAAAGTCTGAAACAAAAAAGGCAGAAGTAAAAGAGGGAAATCAATCAATAGCATCTAATTCAAATACAGAAGAAGCGGTTGTAAAACCAAAAGATGTAAGTATACGAAATAACGATATGCTTGTAAAGCCAATAAAAGTTGGAGAAGCATATACAATTAATGACATTTTGTTTGCTACTAATTCATATGAGTTAAATGATCGCTCAAAGTTTATTTTAAGACAATTTTCTAAGTTTTTAAATGAAAATAGTAGTGTTTCAATTATGATTCAAGGACATACGGATGATCAAGGAGATGATCAACAAAATTTATTGTTGTCTGAAGGTCGTGCGAATGCTGTAAAATTGTATTTGATTTCTTTAGGTATTACAGAAAGCAGATTAACTTCAAAAGGTTTTGGTGAAACAATGCCTAAAATAGATAACTTGAATGAAGAGAATCGAGCTAGAAATAGAAGAACTGATTTTGTAATTGAAAAAGTCAAATAAAAAAAATAGCGTTTTAAAACGCTATTTTTGAGACATTAAAATCAACTGCTTCATCTATACCAGGAAGTGTTCCTTCTTCTGAATATTGCCAATGAAGTATTCTTGGGTCATCAATTTTATCAGGTTTACGTGAATATGCTGCAATCCAAAAATTATAATCTTTAAAATCATTCAAAAATTTTGTTTCAAAGAAATGATAAGAAGTATAAATTACAGGACGCATTCCAGTTTTCATTTCTACTTCTTTAAGCCATAGATGCATGTTTTTAATTAATTCTTGATCTGAATTACCTTCCGTTTCAACATCTAATACAGGTGGTAAATCAACTTCTCTTTTTTTCCAGTAATTCAAAAAATGTTTTGCTTGAGCTAAAGGTTCTTCATTGGTCGTGAAAAAATGATAAGCACCGTTTGGAATTCCTCGATTATTTAATGTTTTACGATTCGTTTCCCATTGTGTATCAACATGTGTGTGACCTTCTGTCGCTTTACAATATACAAATCCTATGATTGAGTCAAATTTTTCTTTGTCAAATAAGGTTTTCCAATTGATTTTTCCCTGATGATGTGAAATATCAATACCAAAAGAAGAGAATCCTTTAGGGATTTCTTGTATGAATTCATTTTTAGAGATTTTGCTTTTGGGAGTTTTGATCAAGTACCAAGTACCGATTCCTATTATTACACCAAAAAATAAGATTAATCCCCAAATCGAAGAACTGCTTTTTTTTGTGTTCTTTTTTTTTGAACCCTGAGAAGGTTTTTGAACTTTTCGTTTTGCTTTAGCCATTTTATGAGAGTTGATATGGATAGAAACAAAAAAAGCTTCTCAATTTGAGAAGCTTTACTATCTTGAAGAAAGTATTATTTTTTTGCAAGCAAAGAAACAGCACTTCTTTTTTCTCTAATACGAGCAGCTTTACCAGTTCTTTCACGGAAGTAGAAAATACGTGCACGACGTACAAAACCTCTTTTGTTTACTACTATTTCGTCAATGAAAGGAGAAGCGATTGGGAAGATACGCTCAACACCAATGTTTCCAGACATTTTACGAACTGTGAAAGTTTCAGTAGCTCCTGAACCACGACGTTGAATAACAACACCTTGGTATTGCTGAATACGCTCTTTGTTACCTTCTTTAATCTTATAAGAAACAGTTACGGTATATCCACTTTTGAAAAATGGGAAATTTTTAACCTCAACTAATTCGTTCTCAATTTGTTTTATAATATCCATGACTCTTAATTTCTATTATTACCGCGTAATTCGGGGTGCAATATTACAAATAATTTCTCAGTTTCAACAAAAAAATGTCAAAAAATGTAAAAATATTTTATTCCGGAGCTAAATTAAGAAATTTATCTCATTAAATTAGATAATATTTGAAGAATTGTACTTAATTTCATATTAACAAATAGTACAAATAGATAAATGTTTTCGAAAGTAGAATGGGAAAAACAATTATAGGTAGAAAAGATAAGGTAGATTTACCTGATTTTGGTTTAGAGAATATACATGTGAAAATTGATTCAGGTGCCTATTCTTGTTCGATTGATTGTCATTATTTTCATGAGAAAGTGATTGATGGCGTGAATGTGTTAGAAGTTATTTTCTTGGAAGATAGTCATCCATTGTATTCAGGTAAAACATTTCACTTTCCTGAATATCGATTAAAAAAAGTAAAGTCTTCAATTGGTAAAGTGCAAGATAGGTATTTTATTCAAGGAAAAATAGTTCTTTTTGGTAAAGAGTTTGAAACTGAATTTTCTTTATCTAAAAGACATGAAATGAAAAATCCTATTTTAATAGGACGAAAATTGTTGAATCAAAATTTTTTGATAGACTCCTCTTTGGCAAATCTATCTTATAAGTTTAAGAAAAGTAAAATTGTATAGAAAATAATATATTTTCGTACTAAAATAATAGAGATATAAATTTTATACCAATATAAATGAAGATTGCCATACTATCCCGAAATGCAAATTTGTATTCTACTCAAAGACTTGTAGAAGCAGCGAAATTAAGAGGTCACGAAGCCAATGTTATTGATCATTTGAAATGTAATATTGAAATTGAACAAACTGGTCCTTCATTATATTATGGTGATCATTATTTGGAAGGTTATGATGCTGTAATTCCTAGAATTGGTGCTTCGGTTACTTTCTATGGAACAGCTGTTGTAAGGCAGTTTGAAATGATGAATGTTTTTTCGGCGGTAGGTTCGAGAGGGATTATTCATTCCAGAGATAAATTAAGATGTTTACAAGTATTGTCAAGAGAAGGTTTAGGATTGCCGAAAACAGTTTTCACAAATTATTCACGTAATGTTGAGCATGTTGTAGAATCTGCAGGAGGTGCTCCTGTTGTGTTGAAATTATTAGAAGGTACACAAGGCTTAGGTGTAGTTCTAGCTGAAAATCAAAATGCAGCTCAATCTGTTTTAGAAGCGTTTAATGGATTGAAGGCGAGGGTGATTGTACAAGAATTTATCAAGGAAGCAAAGGGTGCTGACGTAAGGGCATTTGTTGTGGATGGAGAAGTTGTTGGAGCAATGAAACGCCAGGGTAAACCAGGAGAATTTCGTTCAAATTTACATAGAGGAGGAAGTTCTAGAATAATAGAATTAACAGAAGAGGAAAAAGATACTGCTATTCGCGCTGCAGAAGCTGTAGGTTTAGGAATTGCGGGAGTCGATTTATTACAATCTGAAAGAGGTCCCTTGGTGTTAGAAGTAAATTCTTCTCCAGGATTAGAGGGAATTGAAAAAACTACAGGTACAGATATTGCTGGAAAAATCATTCAATATATTGAAAGAAACGTAATAAAATGAATTTAAAGCATAAAAAGTTTGTCATTCTTAATGAAGAAATTCATCCAGGAAGAGGAGCTCAATTAAATTTAGAAGTTGCTCATTTACATACGCACACACCAGTTCAAGTACCTGTAATTGTAGAGAGAGCAAAAGAGGATGGACCAGTTGTCTTGTTGATGGCTGGTATGCATGGCGACGAAATTAATGGAATGGAGATTATTCGTCGAGTTATCAGAAAAGGATATCATAAGCCAACTGCAGGTATAATTATTTGTATTCCTGTATTTAACATCTTTGGTTTTTTAAATGTTATGCGCGTGTTGCCAGATGGTAGAGACTTGAATCGTAGTTTTCCTGGTGCAAAAAATGGTTCCTTAGCAAGTCAGTTTGCTTATCATTTTATGAAAGAAATTGCACCGAAAGTTGATTACGTAATTGATTTCCATACAGGTTCAGCACAACGTAATAATGTTCCTCAGATTAGATGTGTCTTCAAAGATGCTGCTAGTATGGAATTAGCGAGAATTTTTAATCCTCCTTTTGTTATACATTCTTCTTATATATCAAAATCAATTCGTGAATCGATGAGTAGAACACCTGCAAAAATATTATTGTTTGAGGGTGGTAAAACAAATAGCATTGAGGATTCAGTCGTGAAAGAGGGAATTGATGGAATCAAGCGTTTTTTGAATCATTTAGAAATGCGTTCGTTTAAAGAGGTTGGTAATCAACGTGAGCCGATTTTCATTAAAGAGCATAAATGGTTAAGAGCACCAAATTCAGGAATGTTTCAATCTTCTGTTAAAAATGGTGAAAAAGTAAATGCAGGTGCTATACTAGGAATAGTAACAGATCCTTTTGGTAAAATTGAAAAAAGAATAAAATCACCTATGGAAGGTTATGTTTTTTGTGTAAATGAATCTCCTGTCGTTAACAAAGGTGATGCAATTTTTCATATTGGTAAAAAAGTAGAATATTTATAGATTTCTTTCATTTTTTCAAACGAAAGAGAATTCTTAATTTTGTGAACTAAATTCGAACAAAAATGTCAGTACATTCAAATATAAAAAAGGTAACGACACATACCTTGCAGGAAATGAAAAATACGGGTCGTAAAATTACGATGTTAACGGGTTATGATTTTTCTATGGCACGAATCATAGATTCAGCTGGGATTGATGTTATCTTAGTTGGTGATTCTGCATCGAATGTAATGGCGGGACATGAAACTACTCTACCTATCACATTAGATCAAATGATTTATCATGCTTCTTCAGTGGTTAGAGCTGTAAATCGTGCTTTGGTAGTTGTTGATATGCCTTTTGGTTCTTATCAAGGGAATTCGAAGGAAGCGCTTTCTAGTGCAATTCGAATTATGAAAGAATCAGGTGGACATGCCGTAAAGATGGAAGGTGGAATTGAAATCATCGAATCGATTAAACGTATTTTAACAGCTGGAATCCCAGTTATGGGGCATTTAGGTTTAACTCCTCAATCTATTTATAAATTCGGAACTTACGTTGTTAGAGCGAAAGAAGAAGAAGAAGCAAATCGTTTGATTGAAGATGCAAAAGCATTGGAAGCAGCTGGTTGTTTTGCGATTGTTTTAGAAAAAATTCCAGCACATTTAGCTAAATTAGTTGCTGAAACTGTTCAAATTCCGATTATTGGAATTGGTGCAGGAAATGGGGTAGATGGTCAAGTATTAGTTGTTCACGATATGTTAGGAATTAATAATGAATTCAGTCCACGTTTCTTGCGTAAATACAACAATTTGTACGAACAAATGATGAAAGCTTTTCAAGAATATATTTCAGATGTTCAATCTGGTGATTTTCCAAATGAGAAGGAGCAGTATTAGTTTTTTTTTAGTCAATAGTCATTAGTTAATAGTCAATAGTGATGATTATTAATAATCTAAAATTTGCGGACTGAGCGAAGTCGAAGTCCAAAATTCAACATTCAAAATTCAAAAAAAGTGCTTGAAATATTACATGAAGATAATCACGTTATTGTAGTCAATAAAAAGGCTTCAGATATTGTTCAAGCGGATAAAACGCAAGATCGAACTTTGGGCGATGATGTAAAGGATTACTTGAAAGTAAAGTACAATAAGCCGGGTGATGTGTTTTTGGG
>CALPVI020000043.1 GCA_943326975.2 Actinomyces viscosus
ATTAATTTTTACGCCCAAAAGATTTACTATTTCTCCATTTTTAGTAAAAAACAAGTTATTTTCAAAATTTATAAATTCGATTTCGGACTTCCATGTATTTATTTTTTCATTTTTGGAATTAAATATTTTCACATTTGGAATATCGACAATGGCCCAATTATTTGTTTTTAAATCCACTATAAATCTTCCTACTTTTATTTTTTTTATGCTTTCAAATTGCTCTGATAAAATAGATTTATTTTTTGAATCATTCGTTAGAAAATAATTTCCTTTGTGTTCAATTTCAATGAAAATGAAGGGAAGTAATGTATCACCATCAAAATTTAACACGCCCAATTTGTTATTAATTTCCGCAATTATAAATTGATTATTGATTATTTCAATTGGAGAAGCTGTAATTGTCAAAGTATTTCCATTAAGGTTAGTAATGTGTCTTTCTTGTTTTTCTTTTATAAAGTAAGTTCCATTTTCTTTGATCTTTGGTAAGTGATTTAAATGTGTAAGAATAGAATTATTTTTATCTGTTAGTATGAAATCATTTCTTTCTGAAAACAAAATAATATCGTTTGCTTTTTTCTCATAAGTGTAATTACAAAAAAGTTTTGAAGTAAGTGTACTATCAAAGTAAACTGTTCCCTTTTGTGCGATTTCAACTTTGAAAATTGTATCAGAAAATTCTTTTAATCGTTCAATGTTTGAATAAATTAATGGAATGATTATCGAATCTTTGTTCACTAAACCCCAACCTTTTTTACCTTTTACAATAGCAGTATTTAAATAAAAATTACTTGCATAATCAAAAGGTTCATCGAATAGAGAATCCCCATTTTTATTAATATAATTCCATCGAGCATTTTTGAATTCGAATAATTGTGAATCTTTTTTAAATAAAATAGTATCAAAATATATTTGATCAACTGTAACAGCAGTTTTTGATTTTTTAAATGTTTTATTTGCTTCTGTAAAATTGCAATATCTAACAAACGCTTGATCACCTGGCTCTATATAATCTACTAATTTGATTGTATGATCTCTAAAATAAAAGCCTTCTCCAGTCTGATGAATAAATCGAGCATAGTCACCTTTTTTAAAGTCTTTCATAGAAAAATTAAATACAGCAATGTGTTTTATTTTTTTGCCGATTTCATGGTTGTATATGGAATAAAAGTTAATGTTTTTATAGGCCAAATAATTATTAAAAAGGTTGATATCAGAAGTCCCTGAACGAACAAGTGTAATTGGAGCATCCTCTACATAAATTGGATTTTTGACAGATGGTTTCATTAAAACAGAATCTTGACTATTTTTGATTCCCCATTTTAACTCAGTTTTCACCCATTGATGATTTTTATTAAAAACGCTTATTGTATCAAAATACCATCCAATTGAAAGTAAGCGATGATCATATTCAAAATTGGAAAAATTGTTATATCGTTTTATTGTCATAACATGATCAAGTAGCACTTTGCTTTTTATTGTTTTGTCTTCATTTAAATAAAGAATTACTAATTTATCTGATTCATATGCTTTTATATAATTATCATAGATATCTAATTTGGAATAAAAAGCCGGTAATATTTCATTAAAAGTTTGAAGTTGAAGCAATCCTTTTCCACCCAAAAAGGTTTCTGTAAAAATGAAGTTTTTTTCGAAATGGATTTCTTTAAAATGACAGGGGATTTTTTCCTTGTAGTTGGAATCTAAATATCCTTTTAATTGATTTTTGAATACGAAATAGCCTGAAGGAATTTTTAAAAAAAGATCGTAGATAGGTTGAATTAATATTTTACCATTTTTATTCATTAAACCTTGATTTTTACCTTTGAATATTTTATAATTATCACCTTCATATTCAATATTATCGTAAAGAGCTTCAACGATTGTTTTTTTTGATTTTTTATCAATAAGTTTCGTTTTATCTAAATATGAATATTTAATTGAGTTTTCATATATATATACATTGTCAGCATTTTTGGGGAAATCAAATTTTCCAAATACATCAACATAGATATGCTTATTTAAACCTTTGAAATAAAAATTGTTTTCATTGATATTAATTTTTGAGGGCAATGAGTCAATCAAATTTCCTAACGGATCAAACAATTGAAAGTTAGAGTTTGAACTTTTTAATATTAAATAGTTTAAAATTGAAGCTTGTACATCTAAAGTAGAATGAATGGGGATACCTTTTTCCCAGTTTAAATTTAAAAGATAGATACTTGTATCATAGGAATAAACTAACCATTTTTCATCCATTTTTTGAGACCAATTACACAGAATACTTGTTTTTTTGTCTGAAGTAAATAATTCGTATCCTGCTTTGGTGTTTTGCTTGTAAATGCCATTTCCAATTTGTTCAAGATCATTATAAATAGATTTGGTTATTTCTTTTCCATAGATACCTATAAGGCCATGATTGTTCCCTTCAGAAAATATTGCAATTCCTTTTTCATCAAATGGTTGTACATCTGTATAAGTAATTGGTAACTGTATTTCTTTGTTTCCATCAAAAAGATACCATCTACCATTTCTCACTATTGGTAATGGGTGTGTTAACTGTTGACCAATTAATTGAAAACAAAATAAAAGTGCAATATATTTAAAGGATTTCATGGCCTTTAGTTTTTAAATTAAATCATTTAGGCATTCTGTTAAATCATTTCCAACTTTTAGTGTAATTCCTGAATTTATTAATTGAAAAGTATGTTTATATTTTGCTTTTTTAACTTGATTAAATTCTTCAGGAGTGCAGGAGTACACCATGTTATTTGGTAAAATAGCTATGATGCAATTTATTTTTGATGGGTTGTATGAAAAATCTTTCAATTCATTGTCACTATATTTTACAATACATTTATCTTCAGGAGTTAAAAGATAGATCGAAGCATACTTTATATCAATATCATTTTCAAATTCAATATCAGCAATTATTTTTGATCTATTTGGTTGACCACAAACATCCCAGTTGTATGTTCCAAATCCACTGATAGATATAGTGCGAATTGATTGTCTTTTCTCCATTTTATCCTGATATGCAAGTTGTTTTTTATATTCCGATTGAATTTTTTTATCAATTTTCGAAGTGTTATTTAAAGCTTGCTCCAAGAAGTAGGGTTCAACTAAAATGGTTAATATATCGTTGTTTGAAATTAGGTTTATATTATAATTTATTCCATCATTCGCTTTCGTTAACGTACATTTATTATTATTTCTAATAATTTTTCTCTTATTGCTTTTTGAAATCGTTTCCTTGGTTTTCCAACCTACAATTGTTTTATTAGCCAATTCAGGATATGGATTTGTATTAAATGTAACATCAAAGATGGTGTAATCATCATTTTTTTCTTCTTTCTCAATTGTATTTGTGTCCCTTATTTCTGCTCTTTTTGTTGTTTGATAATCCCATTTACCTGTTTTTTCATCTAGTTGATAAAAATTCATACATGGGGTATCATTAATAGATGCAATTTCGATATTCGCTTTTTTTCCTTTTGCTAAGAAAACTTGTTTGTCTTTTTGTTCGGCAGATATAGTAAACATACCCCCTGAAATCAAATTACGCTTTACACCAGCTGTATCATATTTCATTGGGATTCCTGACAAAAGGATATCGGTAAGTGTATGAAATTCGTTCCATTTAAGTTTAACATCTCCTGATATTTTATTTCCACTTTCATCTACAAAAGCATCTTCAGGTATTTCAATTTTGCTTCCTGTTTCTAGAATAATGCTTGTTGGTTCATCTGCTTTTACAAGAAAAACTTCGGGTTCTATTTCTAGATTTTTAATCGGTTGAATTGCTGATTTGAAATGAGCAACTTTATTTTTTGAAGAAGTCTTTTTTTGATCTGTATTTTTACAACTTAGGAGAGAAATTGTAAAAATTAGGAATAAGGATTTTGTTTTCATAATGCTATTTTTTATTAGATAATGCACATTTATTGAAATTGTAACAACTTACATTGTCTTTTTTGCAACTTTATTTACTAATTTCGGTTTAAATTAATTTAACGACTGATTTTTTATACGTGAAAAAGTTACTTTTTATATCATTATTACTTTCCTTAACTGGTTTTGGACAGATGTTGGACAATTCTAAAGGATATGCTTTCACGGATAAACCTTTTTTCAATGAAGAATTTATTAAAACGAATAAAATCAAGAAATTAACGGGAAAATATTCTTTAAAGAAACCAGGGAAAGTAATTCAAACAACTGAATATAAGTATGTGTTTAGTTTTGATACCTTAGGGCATCTTATTTCCACTTACGAAACTAAAATAGAGAACGGATTCAAGGATACGATCATTAATTTGTATGAGTATTCTAAGCATAATCATTTGATTGTTCATTGGAAAAATGATTCTCATGGCTACACGTCAAATCGCTATCATTACGATTCATTAAATAGAGTGATAGCAGAAGAAGTGACTAGGGATATTTTAGGATCTGACGGAAAAGTTGAAAAATCAATTGTTTTGAATCGTGAAACAATGAAATATGATAACTATAAAAATCAAACGAAAAAAACGATTTACAATAGTTACGACTTACCTTACATGGAAGTGTATTGTAATTTTAACGAAGATGGCTACTTGTTGAATACAGAAGAAAGAATGAAAATGACTTCAAATAGTAATCGTTTTTATTATGAATACAATGATAAAGGATACATGTCAGCTTATAAAATTGGCACTCCTATTGAAGGTAAATTTGAAGAGGAATGGTTTTTTAAGTACGATAAATTTGGACAATTGTATGAAAAACATACGTATAAAAACGGAGAGCATGTTACAGATTTACAGATAATTTACAATGATCAAACCAAGTTGTTGTCATCTGTTTTAACGCGTGATGTTCGAACAAATTATATCTACATTCTTAGATTTCAAAATTTCGAATTTTATAAATAAAAAAAGCCGAAAGATTATTTCCTTCGGCTTTAGTATAGTTAATTAGTTTTAAACCAATGATTGACCTGTCATTTCAATTGGTGAAGAAATACCTAATCTTCTTAAAATTGTCGGTGCAACATCTGCTAATATTCCATCTTTAATCGTTAATCCTTTTTCTTTACTCACTAGTACGGCTGGTACTGGATTTAACGAGTGTGCTGTATTAGGAGATCCATCTGCATTCAAGGCAAAATCAGCGTTACCATGATCAGCGATGATTAAGAATTCATAGTTTTTTTTAAGTCCTGCTTCAACAACTTCTTTTAAACAACCGTCAACTGTTTCAACTGCTTTTACAATTGCCTCATATACACCAGTATGTCCTACCATATCAGGATTCGCAAAGTTTAAACAAATAAAGTTTGGAGTTGTGTTTTCAATGTATTTAACGATTTTATCTTTTATCTCAATTGCACTCATTTCAGGTTGTAAATCGTACGTTGCTACTTTTGGTGAATTGACTAAAATTCGATCTTCATTTGGAAAATTTTCTTCTCTTCCTCCATTGAAAAAGAAAGTTACGTGAGGATATTTTTCTGTCTCAGCAATTCTTACTTGTGTTTTGTCTAATTTTGATAAAACTTCTCCCAATGTATATTGAAGATTGTCCTTCTCAAATATCACTTGTACATTTTCAAAAGTTGCATCATAATTCGTCATCGTATAATATTCCAATGCTAATTTGTTCATGTTGTATTCATGAAAATCTTTTTGAGTCAAAGCAATCGAAATTTCACGCGGACGATCTGTTCTGAAATTAAATGAAATTACAACATCATTTTCTTTAATTGTTGCGATTGGTTGCCCATTTTCTGTAATGATAGAAGGTTCAATAAATTCATCCGTTACATTATTTGCATAAGATGATTCAATAGCTTCAATAGCAGAATTAAAATGGGTTCCTGTTGCATGAACTAAGGCATCGTAAGCTTTTTTAACACGCTCCCATCGATTATCTCTGTCCATTGCATAATATCTTCCAACTATAGAAGCTATTTTACCTGTAGTATTCGCAATTTGTGATTCTAATTCTTTTATAAATGCCAATCCACTTTTTGGATCACAATCTCTTCCGTCTGTAAAAGCATGAATGAAAACATCTTTCAATCCATGTTCATGAGCTAATTTACAAATAGCATAAACATGCTCTTGATTACTATGTACCCCACCTTTTGAAACCAATCCAATCAAATGAAGTGCAACATTGTTTGCTTTTGCTTTTTTAATTGCATCTAATAAAATTGGGTTCTCGAAAAATTCTCCATCACGGATAGATTTGTTGATCCGCGTCAATTCTTGGTAAACTATTCTTCCAGCACCAATATTCATGTGACCTACTTCAGAATTACCCATTTGTCCTTCAGGTAATCCAACATTTTCACCACTTGTTAATAGTTGAGCATGAGGATAATTTTCAATCAATGAATCCATAAATGGAGTTTTTGCATTGTAAACTGCATCTGATTTTGATTTATCGCCGATACCCCAACCATCTAAGATGATCAATCCAAAATTATTTGTCATATTAAAATGTTATTTCAAAGTTTGCTCCTTGCGGAATATTTTCACGATACGTTATTTTCCCATTTTGCATTTTCACAAATTCTGCTACAATAAATAACCCTAAACCAGTTCCTTTTTGAGTTCGTGTTTCTTCGTTACCAATGCGTATAAATTTATTAAAAATTTCTGTTTGAAATTCAGAAGGGATTCCAGGTCCTGTATCTTTTACTCCAAACACTAATCGATTGGAAATGGATAAATAACCATATAGAAGAATCGGTCCGTTTGTTCCGGCATATTTAATAGCATTATCCAACAAATTGTTGATTATCGTTTCAATCATAAATTTGTCACCTTCAATCGAAATGGGTTGCGAACATTCTAATAATACGACTTCTTTTTGGAGTATTTTATTGTATCTATCTTTAATTTCAACTAATAATTGCGAAAAATTAATTTTTTCAGGATGAACGACAAAAATTTGATTTTCTAATCTTGAAGCATTAAGTATGTTATCAATCATGGATTCGAGACGTTGATTTTCTGAAATTGCCTTCTCTAATAATTGAGTTCTTTTTTCAGGTTCTAACGTTCTTTTCAAGATAGTTTGAAGATACAATTTATTTGCAGCAAGAGGGGTTTTTAATTCATGCGTGACAGAAAGTAGAAAATTATTTTGTCTTTGAGACAAGGTTAATTCCTTACGAATCGAAGCTCTGATTTTCCATAAACCAATTAAAAGAATAATGAAGAAAACCATTCCTTCACTAAAAATCATGAATATTTTTTTTGAGACATTTGTAGCTTTTGGCTCGATTTCCTTAGTTAAATCGATAAGATGATAGCCCCACCATGTAAATTGCAAAATAACGTAAAATCCTAAAACATAGAAAAATAATGCTGTTTGTTTTTTCATGTTAAAAGAATGTTTAATTTCAGTTAGTTGTAATTATTTCCAATCTTTAGGAATTCGTTTCGCTAGTTTCTTTTTTAAGCGTTTTATAACGGTATCTCTGGAACTAATATTGCCACATTTAATGATGTCTGTTGCAACATATTCACCATTTCTATAAAAGAAAAACTCAAAACTTACCGACACAACTTCGTCACGGTAAATAGGGAATAAGTGACCTTCTGCCAACATGCTTTTAAGTGTTCCGTGATTTTTAGCTAATTTGAATGATTTGTCAAATCCTCTAACAGATACTAATACATAAGTATCATATCCTTTCGTTTTTGCAATTTGTTGTAAAGAATCTGAAGCTAAAATTTGCGGATCATTACCTACTTTAAGAATATTCATTGAAGGCATTGCTTTGATTCCATTAGCGGCAAGTACTTCCGTTAAGGCTACTTCAATCAAATAACGATCATCAGATTTATCTAATTGTCCGACGATTAAAGCATTATTTAATTTTAAATCTTTTGTCTGAGCAAGAAGATTTAAACTAAATAAACAAATAAGCACTCCCAAAAATAGTTTCATATAATTTTATTAAAAAACGGTACTAGCAATTGCTTTCACACATTCAGAATTCGACATTGTATAATAGTGAATACAAGGAACATTTGCTGCTTTTAATTCTTTCGATTGAGCAATACCCCATTCAATACCTAATGCTTCAACATCTTTATTCGTTTTACATTTTAATAATTCTTTCGATAAATCTTCAGGAAAATCGATATGGAAAAATTTTGGTAAAAATGAGATGTGATTCAATGATTTCAATGGTTTTAAACCTGGTATAATTGGCACATTAATCCCTGCATTACGACAAGCTTCAACAAATGAAAAATATTTTTGATTGTCAAAAAACATTTGAGTTACAATGTAATCAGCTCCAGCATCAACTTTTGCTTTTAAGTACTGCAAATCAGTAGTTAAATTCATTGCTTCAAAATGTTTTTCAGGATAACCAGCTGCACCAATACAGAAATCTGTTGGTTCAAGTTGAATATCGTTCATGATGTAATTACCATCATTCATACCTTTGATTTGTTTCACTAAATCAACTGCAAATTCATGTCCATCTTGATGCGGTCTAAAATTAGACTCAGTTTTAATCGAATCACCTCTTAATGCTAAGACATTATCAATTCCTAAAAATTGTAAATCGATGAGTGCATTTTCAGTTTCTTCTCTACTAAAACCACCACAAATTAAATGAGGAATAGCATCCACCTGGTATTTATTCATAATAGCAGCACAAATACCAACTGTACCTGGACGTTTACGTATAGCGATTTTTTCAAGTAAGCCTTTTTCTCTTTCCTTGTAAATATACTCTTCTCGATGGTAAGTAACATTGATAAATTTAGGCTTAAACTCCATTAATGGATCTATACCATCATAAATTGAATGTATGCTTTTTCCTTTTAAAGGAGGTAAAATTTCGAAAGAAAATAATGTTTCTTTTGCTTCTTTGATATGATCTGTAACCTTCATTTTTGTCTTAATGTAGTGCAAAGATACATTTATTCAAAAATAAAACATGCTTTAAAAGGAATGATTCTTTTAATTTTATCTGCTCTACTAAATTATTTTAGTAATTATTTGAACGATTTATTTATTTAAATCCTATCGATTAAATCGAATAATTTGAATTTTAGTTCATTAACTAGTTTATCACAACCACTTCACCAACTTTTCTTCCTTTTTCCTCGTTTGGGGCTGTCCAGATTAAATAAACACCACCTTTGACTCTTTCACCCTCTACTGTTTTTCCATTCCAAGTAGCTGTTCCCCCATTGGAAGCTGTTTTGTAGACTAAATTACCAGCACTATCTGTAATTTTAATATCGGAGTCTCCTTTAATCCCTTGAATTGTTATCAGACCATTGAAATCAGGTTTAGCAGGATTTGGAAATACGGTCACGGATGAATAATCATTCATGCCCTCACTTGCGTCGGATCTGAAAGAAATCAATCCTTTATCTGTGATAATAAATAATTCACCTGTCGATTGATTCATTTGAATATCCATTAATGAATTAGATATAAGTGGTGAGTTATCAATAGTAAAATGTTTTACTATTTCAAGCCCATCTGAAGAAAGTAAAAACAAACCTGTATTGTTTGTTCCAATCCATTTTCTATTTGCTCCATCTATTTCAATATCTGTGATAAAAGTATTTCCAAGTAAATATTCAACATTTCCGTCGTATTCTAATTTTATTCGTTGTGCATTATAATTTCCAGGCGCAGCATCAAAAATGGAAGAAGAATTATACAAGATAGCAAAACCATTATCCGTTCCAATCCAAATGTTATTGTTTAAATCTGCTGCAATCGCAGAAATGAAATTAGATGGAAGTGCACCAGTTGTAGATCCACTATTTAATATTTTCATTTTATCATCAGATTTGTCAGTGAGGGTTCCATTGTCATTATATGCGATTAGTCCAACACCTTCAATAGCCATCCATTTGATACCATTTTCATCAATGATTAATTTACTTGTAAATTTATTCATAGCAGCACTTCCTAAATTAAAAGAAGTCCAAATTTTATCAGCCGAGTA